>DRLE01000205.1 GCA_011051475.1 Gammaproteobacteria bacterium | reverse complement strand
CTGAAGCCGCTGCAGAAACGCCCGCGGCCAGTGAAGCAGAGGCGGCCCCTGCCAGCGATACACCGCCAGCGGCAGCGCCGGCGCCAGCAGCCGCCAGCTTTGACGGACAAAGCGATATGCACGCCGAAGTCGTGGTGCTTGGCTCAGGTCCCGGCGGCTACACCGCCGCCTTTCGCGCCGCCGACCTCGGCAAAAAAGTCATTCTGATCGAAAAGTACGACAGCATTGGCGGCGTCTGCCTGAACGTCGGCTGCATTCCCTCCAAGGCCCTGCTGCACACCGCGCAGATCATCAACGAAGCCGAGGAAATGGCCGCACACGGCGTTGAATTCGGCAAGCCGAAAATCGATATCAAGAAACTGGCCGGCTTCAAGAACAAGGTCATCAAGCAGCTTACCGGCGGCCTGGCCGGCCTGGCCAAACAGCGCAAGGTGCAGATTGTTACCGGCTACGGCAGGTTCACCTCGCCGAATACCATTGAAGTTGAAGGCAGGGACGGCAAGCAGGTCATCTCCTTTGACAATGCCATTATCGCCGCAGGCTCTTCTGTGTTCAAGATTCCCGGCTTCCCCTATGAGGACGAACGCCTGATGGATTCCACCGGCGCCCTGGAGCTGGCCGACGTGCCCAAACGCCTGCTGGTCATCGGTGGCGGTATTATCGGCCTGGAAATGGCCACCGTCTATGACGCCCTGGGCTCAAAGGTTTCCATTGTCGAACTCTCACCGGGTCTGATTCCCGGCTGCGACGCCGACCTGGTGCGCCCGCTGATGAAACGGGTGAAAGGCCGCTACGAGAATATCTGGCTGAACGCCAAAGTCACCGCCATTCAAAGCCTGAAAAAAGGCCTCAAGGTGTCCTTCGAGGGCAAGAATGTACCGGAACACGATACCTTCGACCGCGTACTCATGGCCGTGGGCCGCAGCCCCAATGGCAAGCTGATCGATGCCGACAAGGCCGGTGTCGCCGTCGATGAACGCGGCTTTATCGCCGTCGACAAACAGCAGCGCACCAATGTACCGCATATCTTCGCCATCGGCGATATCGTCGGCCAGCCCATGCTGGCGCACAAGGCCACGCACGAGGGCAAGACCGCCGCCGAAGTCATTGCCGGCATGAAGTCCTTCTTCGACGCCAAGACCATTCCTTCGGTGGCCTATACCGACCCGGAAATCGCCTGGATGGGCATTACCGAGGAACAGGCGAAAGCCGAAGGAGTGGCCTATGAAAAAGGCGTATTCCCCTGGGCCGCCAGCGGTCGCTCGCTGAGTATCGGGCGCAATGAAGGCATGACCAAGATTCTGTTCGACAAGGACAGCCATCGTATCATCGGCTGCGGCATGGTCGGCAGCAATGCCGGCGAACTCATCGCCGAGGCCGTGCTGGCGCTGGAGATGGGCGCGGACATCGAAGACATCGCGCTCACCGTGCATCCGCATCCGACGCTGTCGGAAACCTTCAATTTCGCTGCGGAAGTGGCCGAAGGTACGATTACGGATCTGTATATTCCGAAGAAAAAGTAGATTCTGATAGACCTTTTTTAACCACAGAGGTCACAGAGGAAAACTTTTTTGTTTTTTGTCATCCTGAGCGGAACGCAGTGAAGCCGAAGGATCTTATGCTACTGCATGCGTAGCTTAACCAGATCCTTCGGCTACGCTATCGCTTCGCTCAGGATGACAACTTAAAAAAACTCTGTGCACCTCTGTGATTAAAAAGAAACTATTCACGCCCCCTCACCCCGCCTGAATACCCCTTGCACAATCAAGCCCTGTTTCCATATAATGAGAACATTATGAGAACAGAAGCCCTTACCCGTAAACAGCAGCAAACCCTGGATTTTATCCAGCGCTATATCGCCCGCCACGCCACCGCGCCGAAGCTGCGCGAAATTGCCGAAGGCATTGGCATACGCTCGCGCGGCGTCGCTCACCGCTACGTGCAGGCCTTGAGCGATGCCGGCTATATTGCCAGCAATGACGGCAATATCCGCCTGCTGGCCGACAACCCGCACCGCATCGACGCCACCCTGCCCCTGCTCGGCAAGATCGCCGCCGGCAAGCCCATTGAAGCCATCCCCGGCGAAGACCAGCTCGACCTGCGCGACTTCTTCGGCAGCAATAACTACGCCGTGCGCGTACAGGGCGACTCCATGATCGAGGCCGGTATCTATGATGGCGACACCGTTATTATCGAGTTCCGCGAAACCGCCGAGAACGGCGATATCGTTATCGCCCTGATCGATGAATGCGAGGCCACGCTGAAATACTTCCAGCGCAGCCACAAGGGCCGTTATATCAAACTGATACCGGCCAACAAAGACATGGAACCGATGGTTTATGAGGCCGAGCGGGTGAGGATACAGGGCGTGGTTATCGGGCAGATCCGGCGGTATTGATTTTTTGCCGCAAATGACGCGAAATAGCGCAAAGGAACACGATGTTCAGGTTTTCTATATTTTAAGGAACCTCTGATTAATTATATGTATCTCTGCGGAGAAAGTGCCTCTCTGAAATCACCAGCTTACTTTTGCTGACCATAAAAGATAATGAACGAATTTGTTATGCCATAGTCAATTAATGCCATATAAGCTGTAAGCTCTTATTTATACCAGAGCCGTATTGATAAACTATACTGGCTGAACCATACATTACCGGGATTCTGAAACATGACCGACAACCAAGCTGAAAAGTATTTTTTCTATACCAAAGTGGCGTGGGCCATTTATGCCCTGATAACGCTTGCCATCATTGCTGTACTGGTCCTGTTTGTTGCCCAGGACAACGAGGAAAGATTCTTCTATGGCCTGATGCCTGCCGCGGCAGCCTATGTTTTTCGCCCGATGAACAAGCCCTTTAGCAAGCTCATTTACAGGTTCACCGGTGTATCCTATCCCGAAGAGAAGGAAGAGAAGGAAGAGAAGGAAGAGAAGGAAGAGAAGGAAGATAAAGAATAAAGAGGAAATCTGACCATGAAGCATCCTGTCCTTGAGGATCTGCGCTGGCGCCACACCACCAAAAAATACGACAGCAGCAGGCGAGTGCCAAAGCAGGACCTTGATGTATTCTTCGAAGCCCTGAGGCTATCGCCCTCCTCCATCAACTCTCAGCCCTGGCGCTTCGTGGTCATAGAAAGTGATGAGGCAAGGGCGCGCCTGGACAGCACCTTTGTCGACCGCTTCCTGAACAATCAGCCGCACGTATTCGACAGCTCGCAGATTATTCTCTTTGCCTATAACCCGCACTATACCCGCGAGGATTATGCCAGGGTCGTCGACAAACAGATCGAAGACGGACGCATCAAACCCGAAGACCGGGAAAGCGGTTTCGGCGCCTTTATCTTTGCGGAGATGAACACCGATGAAAACGGCGATACCAGCTGCTGGACGAAAGCACAGCTTTACCTCGCCCTGGGCAACGCCCTGCATACCCTGGCGCGCCTGCGCATCGACGCCACACCGATTGAGGGCATCGACACACAACGGGTCAACCGCGAGTTTGCCGAAGAACTGGCCGGCTATCGCTGCGACGTGGCCCTGGCCATCGGTTACCACCATCCTGAACAGGACTATAACGCAAAGCTTCCCAAGTCACGCAAGCGGCTCGATGACATTCTGTTTCGTATCTAGCCCCTATATTGCATGAAGGATTCGATTTTCAGGGCGAATCTGACAAAGCAGGTTGGATGATCTCCCGGCATGTAACCGGCATGCATGTGTTGAACCTGAAATTAGCGGTTGTTATACTTGCTGCTTTATTCAAGGGAGTGACCGCAATGTTTATCGTCCTGCTTAAATTCTCGGACAACAGGGGCCAGGCCGGACAGCTCATGGATGGCCATAGCGAATGGATAAAACGCGGTTTCGATGACGGCGTGTTTCTGCTTGTCGGCGGCATACAGCCCGGCAAAGGCGGCGGCATCATTGCGCACAACACCACCTTGAGCGAGCTTGAAGCCCGTGTCAGCAAGGACCCTTTTGTGATTGAAAACGTGGTCACCCCCGACATCATTGAGATATCACCCGCCAGGGCCGATGACCGACTCGGCTTTCTACTTGACTGATTCCACCGTGAAAACAGACCGGCAATGACAACTACCGTAAAAGGCCCCGATGGAAATCCCCGTTGCGGCTGGTGTGCCGCCGCGCCGGAGTTCTTTGACTACCATGACCGCGAATGGGGCTTTCCGGTGGATGATGACCGGCGACTGTTTGAAAAAATCTGCCTGGAAAGTTTCCAGTCGGGCCTGAGCTGGCGAACCATTCTCGCCAAGCGCGAAAACTTCCGCACCGCGTTTGAGCAGTTCGATTTCAACAGGGTCGCCCGCTTTAACCAGCGTGACGTCAACCGCCTGCTCAAGGACGCCGGCATTGTCCGTCACCGCGGCAAGATCGAGGCGGTTATCAATAATGCCAAACGCGCGCAGGAAATGGTCGAAAAAGAAGGTTCACTGGCCGCCTTTCTGTGGCGTTATGAACCCGAGCCGAAGCAACTCGGCGAGCCGCAAAGCGCGTCAACCTCGCCCGAATCCATAGCCCTTTCAAAGGAACTTAAAAAGCGTGGCTGGAAATTTGTCGGCCCGACCACAGTCTATGCCTTTATGCAGGCCATGGGCCTGATCAACGACCATGTTAAAAACTGTGTTACCCGCAGCAAGGTTGAACAGGCACGCAACAAATTCAAACGCCCCGGAACCTGAGCGGCGAGGTTAGCAATGACAAGACAATACACATTCACTACCCCTGCAATACTATTGCTTGCCGCACTTGCCGGCGGCTGCTCTGACAGGGCCGGTGGCCAGGACAGCGACCAGGACAGCAACCAGACCAGTAACAATAACAGCGTTACGGCCACCCCGGCTTCACCAGTCACAGCTGCCGCACCCGCCACTCGCCGCTGGTACACCCAGGATCATGTAACGCTGGGGAAAACCGTCTTTCTGGAACACTGTGCACGTTGCCACGGTGAGAACGCGGAAGGCACGCCGGACTGGAAACAAACACTGCCCGATGGCAACTACCCGCCACCACCACTCAATGGCACCGCCCACGCCTGGCACCACCCGCTGAGCGTTCTCAGAAGCAGTATCCTGGAAGGCGGTATCCCGCTTGGCGGCACCATGCCGGCCTTTGCAGACAAGCTGAACGATGATGAAATCTATGCGGCCATCGCCTATTTCCAGAGCAAGTGGCGCGATGATATCTATAATGCCTGGGAAAAACGTGACGGTCTGCGCTAGAGAACCTCTGATATCAGACAATACACCAATAGAAAGCCCCGCCTTCGTGCAATACAGGGGCTGAAGCGTGCAATCACAAGCCTGCGATATCTGCAGACTTGCCAACGCCCCACCTCTTGCACACCCGTTTAGCGAATAGTAATCTTGCAAGCCGGATTTCAGCCGCAATTCTGTTTTCTGACAGACCTTGTAACAGTTTAAGAACTTCGAGGGTAAAAAATGAAATATAACAGCCTGAGAACACGACTGACTTCACTCCTTGCCATTTTTTCACTGATAACTTCCCTTGCCCATGCGCAGGCCATCGATGAGCCCATCGGCGGCAAGCCGCCAGCCGGCATGAAATCTTCGATCAAGGACTATGACTACCAGCTCAAATACATGCGCGCCTTCGAGGTGGCCAACTGGGCCATGCCGGCAGTGGGCATCTACGGTTTCAAGCGCGCGACCGAGGCGGTGGGCGGCGGCGAAAACACCATCCTTGCCTGGTCGAAGGTCGCGACCGCAAAGGCCGAACTGCTGACAGCGAATAATGTCACCCCCTATATCCTGGCCATGACCAACCTGAAAAAAGGTCCCGTGGTGGTGGACGTGCCGGCGAAGTCCGACAAGGCCCTGCTTTACGGGCAGATCGTCGATCACTGGCAGTATGCCATTGCCGATGTCGGCCCGATCGGTGTTGACAAGGGCAAGGGCGGCAAATACCTGCTGCTGCCTCCCGACTACCAGGGCGAGGAGCCCGAAGGTTATTACATCCTCAGGTCACCCAGCTACCGTGTTTATTTCGCCTTCCGCTCGGTAAAAGCGCCCGGCGCCACCACTGCCGACGCCTATGCCTATTCGAAAAAAATCCGTATGTACTACCTCAACGATCCCAAACCCACGAAGTTTATCGACCCGTCCGATATGCGCTTCCCCTCCCTGCCGCAATATGACGAAAACTTTTTCAGGGATATCTATGACATCTTCACACTGGAAAAGGTCAAGGAGCAGGACAAGATCATGATGGGCTACCTGTCATATCTGGGTATCGAAAAAGGCAAACCCTTCAAGCCGGACGCGACCACGATAAAAGCCATGCGCCAGGCCGCGGCCGACATGTATTTCTACCAGCAGTACCGCTTCACGCACCCGGAAAAGAACATGTACTACTGGCCGGACCGTCAGTGGCAGGATGTGCTGACACCGGATGAAAACGGCAACTTCTCCTATGTACTGGATGATCGCATCGATATCGATATGCGCGCCAACCGTTACTTCTTCGCCACCTATTACCCGCGTTCCTACTACACGCCACCGGCGAATATCTATATCTACACCATGCTGGACAAGGACGGCAATACCATCGACGGCAACAAGCTGTACAAACTGAAAATACCCAAAGACATGCCGGTGAAACAGTTCTGGTCACTGATTCTTTACGATGCCGACACCTGGGCCTTCATCTATAACCGGGAAAACAAGGCAGGCATATCATCCTATGAGATGGATAAACTGAAAAAAGATCCCGATGGCGGTGTCACTCTCTACTTCGGCCCGAAACCACCCGAAGGTCTCGAAACCAACTGGATACCAACGGCAGGCAAACGCGTTGCGCCATGCATCCGCTTTTACGGCGCCAAACAGGGCATTATCGATCGCAGCTGGAAAATGCCCGATGTTGAACTCGTCAAACAGGAGAAATAACAATGAAAATAACAGTAAAAAAAATACAGCCCGCTCTCTTTATCAGCACACTGCTGATCTCAGGCATGCTGCATGCCGGCACGGAATGTGACAAACGCTATTACAGCCCCGAGTGGCATGCACAGGCACCAACCGTTGACGCCTTCAACTATGTCCGTGCCGAAACCGACATGCAATTTCGGAACTACGCCGCGGTCTATCAGGCCTTTGGCAAGTTTACCCACGGACGCAAGGCCTATGATGTCAACAAACAGGTGACGCAGACCGGTAACCGTGACACGCGTTATTCTTTCGGTATTTTCGACCTGTCGAAATCCCCCCTTACCATCACCCTGCCTGATACAAAGGGTCGCTATATGTCCCTGATGCTGGTTTCCCAGGATCACGACATCTATCCCGCCTACTACGCGCCGGGAAGCTGGACCTTTACCCAGGAAGATATCGGCACACGTTATGTCATGTTCGGCATACGCACCTTCGCCGACCCCAATGATGAAAAGGACATGGCAGAGGTCAGCCGCCTGCAGGACATGGTCAAGGTCAAGCAAAAGGACAAGGGCGATCTCTCCGGCCTGAAAGACTGGAACGAAAAACAGATGCTGAAACTGCGCGAGGCCTACAATACCCTCGGACTTTCACTGCCTGACAGCTCCACCTACTTCGGTGTCAAGTGCGACCGTTCCTACCTGATGAACGCCATGGGCGTGGCCGTCGGCTGGGGAGGCCTGCAGCGCCGCGATGCACTCTATATCCCCACCCAGGTCAAGAAGAACGATGGCAAAACCCCCTATGTTCTGCATGTACCCAAAGATGTTCCCGTTGACGGTTTCTGGTCGGTGACCGTCTATAACAAGGAACGCTATATGGTGCCCAACGAGCTCAATGCCTATGCCTTTAACAATGTCACCGCCAAAAAGAACAAGGACGGCTCCACCACCATCCATTTCGGCGGTGACCCGAAAGCCGATAACTATATACCGATTATGGATGGCTGGATGTACGTGGTAAGACTGTATCGCCCGCGCAGGGAACTGCTCGATGGCAAATGGACCTTCCCCGAGGCCAGGGAGGCCAAGTAAGCTTCCAGGACAATGCCGGGCCTGCCCGGCATTGTCGTCTCTGCGTGATATACAATGACAGATGCGTTTACAAGGCTTTATCGATGTTCACACTCACCCTGATGCGCCACGCCAAGTCCGACTGGCAATATGACCTGCCGGACATCGATCGCCCGCTCAACAAGCGCGGGCGGCGCGACGCCCTGGCCATGGGTAAACACCTCAGGCAGATCAACGCCCTGCCCGACCGCCTGCTTGTGTCACCGGCACAGCGCACGCGCGAAACTGCTGAGCTGCTACTGCAGAGTACTGAACAGAAACCTGAAATCATTGTAGACAATGAACTTTATCTGGCCAGTCGCGAAACCCTGCTGGAACTGGCCGAAGCCTATGCCATACCCGATCAACGTCTGATGCTGCTGGCACACAACCCCGGCATGGATGATGCTGTCAGCTTCCTGCCCAACGAAGCGCCGCCGCTATCCTCCAGCGGCAAATTAATGACCACCTGCGCCGTAGCGCTGTTTGAATATAATGCGACCAGTGACCTGCACCGGCCAAATCGTTGCAGGCTGACAGCATTGATCAGACCAGAAGACATTGACTAAAAACATCCCTGAAAATAGTCTGCCCACGCGCCATAATATTCACCGGCAGGAACACTACGCCTGACGCGGCGATATCCGGTAACGCGGCTTCTCCATACTTGCGTCCCTCTCTACCGGCACGATCCGGTACTCAAAACGACAACCCATGGCCTGCGCTGCGCGCTGCATCATTTTCAGCGTTACCGCGCCGCGCGCCTCATCTTTTTCCAGCATGGAAATACGCGCCGGACTGACCTGCATACGCTCGGCCAGCTGAAAACCCTTCAACCCGCGTTTTTTTCGCATCTGGCGAATCCATTGAGAATTCATAAACCACCTTTATTAATGTATATATTAATTATTAATATATACATTAATAAAATACAAAAAACAATAAAAAAGCTGTTTTCGCCGCGAAAGGCGCAAAAAAAAAGCCAGGTCTGTTTTTCCAGGCCTATTGTCTTGTTG
>DRLE01000204.1 GCA_011051475.1 Gammaproteobacteria bacterium | reverse complement strand
GAAACGCGATACAACAAAAGCCAACCAGCCTGTTTAAAAAGAATACAAAAAACTAAGCCATAAAAATTCTCAGTGTACCTCCCCTCCATCAACCGTTAAAGTAAGCCCATAACCAAAAACAACCTCCCCCGGAACAACGATGAAAATAACCATTATCAGCGGCAGCCACCGCAATCCATCCCAGAGCGAAAAAGTCGCGCGTTATATCGAGAGTTCACTAAACCGTCAGTTCGACGATATCGAGGCGCAGGTTTATTCCCTGGCCGACAATCCCCTGCCGATGTGGGATCAGCGTGTCTGGGAGGATGATGAAGAATGGAATGCTACGCTTGCGCCGGTACAGCAGATGCTCAGCGACAGTGACGGTTTCGTGGTGATCGCGCCGGAGTGGCACGGCATGGTGCCCTCGGGGCTGAAAAACTTTTTCCTGCTGTTCAATCGTTTTCAGCTGGGCCACAAGCCGGCTATGATCATCGGCGTATCCTCGGCCGACGGTGGCGCCTACCCGGTGGCCGAGCTGCGCATGAGCAGCTACAAGAACAACCGGCTGTGCTATATCCCGGAGCAGATTATCGTGCGTAATGTGGAGAGTGTGCTCAATGAAAACCCGGCGGATAATAATGCGGATGCCGATGCCTATTTTCGTGAGCGCATCGACTGGGCGCTGGGTGTGCTGCGCGGTTATACCATTGCCCTGAAAGGCATGCGTGAAACCACGCAGGTGTTCAACGATAAATTCGGTAACGGCATGTAAACCGGGTTAGCCTTTAATCTATGGAACCTCTGATTAATGTCATTTTGAGCGGAACGAAGTGAAGTCGATATGTCCATGGATGGACGGTAGTAGGGTAACGCAGGAGCAGTTACCGGAAAATCTTATGCTCCGTAACTCGTTGGTCGCACAGTAGTAAAAGATCCTTCGGCAATTGCTCCTGCATTGCCCTGAAGTTACATCCATGTAACGATCGACTTCGCTACGCTCAGGATGACAAAATCGAGAGGTTCCCTATAGTGTTAAAATACTATCTGCGCGCTGATATTGCCGATAAAACCACGCGGTACGGTGGTGCCGTCAACCTCGATGGTCTCGGTCGTAGTGGCCAGATCCAGGTTGACAATATTGAACAGCGTCAGGCCGGCGGTTATATAGGTCAGCTGGCTTCCGGCAAGGTTCTTTCTGGCGCCGACACGCGCACCCGGAAGCCACCAGCTGTCTGAGGCGTAGCCTGCGCCGATCGACAGCCACTGGTAGTCATCATTCATGGGGTCGGGTACGGCATTGACATCGTAACCAACGTTGATGCCCCAGGCGCCGCTCTGGGTGATAAATCCGCCTTCCAGTTTCAGCTGGCGCTCCATGGTGTATCTTTCACTGTCGCGAATGGCGTTGATGATGAACTGGTTGGTAAAGCCGCTGAGATCGGCAGCAGGATAATGGAATTCAGGCTCGTTGAGGTTGGTGGCGGTGACGCCTACCTGGAACTGCTTGCCGGTCCAGACCAGGCCCAGGTCGGCGGAGAATTCCTGTGAATACTCAAAGCTGGAACCGTCCAGCGAATCGAAAATGTCCTTGGCTTTATTGATATCGGCAACCGGTATAACCGTGTTGGACAGGCCGACATCAAAGAGTTTGGGTTTGATGCCGATATACAGGCGGTTATCTTCTTTCTGCCAGATCCTGCGGCTGTAACCGATACTGTATTCCCTGATATGCGCAGCGCGCGTGATGACGCCACTGTTGTTCTCGAACTTGAAAGTGGTGCTGCCGTCGGGGTTGATGGTCAGTGAAAGTCCCCCGGTCAGGTCGTAGGTGCCGGGGGCGGTGCTTTTGGCTTTCAGGGCCGCAAGTGCCGCGTCGGCATCGAATTCGATCGGCTCATGCAGGCCACGCAGATTGGTAATAACCGAGTTGTTGGCATTGAATGTCCACGAACCGCCCAGCGCCTTGTTGCTGATCAGCAGGGGGATGTCGGCGGAGACAAAGGCCTTGGCATTCAAACCGGTTGTGGCGGTAAGCAGTACACCGGCGATAATGGCGGCTTCCCTGGCAAGTTCGGCAATGGCGGCTTCAATTTCCGGGTCGAGACTGCCGGGAGGAATGATGGGGCCGGGTTTCCCCGGTTCCTCGCCACCACCGCTATCACCACCGTCACCGGGTGCAAGGGCATCATCACCACCGAGTCTGTCCAGCAGTTTAAAGAAGTTATCATTGCCGTCGTATTCAATACCCAGCCCGAGTCCCAGGCCCACGCCGTAGCGGGCGGGTGTATCGCCCTCGGTGGAGAAGGGTGACACCGCCGGCTGTGCCGGATTGCCCATATCGGAAACCGTCTGTCTGCGCTGTGTCATACCGCCGAAGGTCAGTGTCGGACCACTTGGGTGATAAACCGGTTCCGCCAGTACAGGGTTGACCTGCATGCCGATAACCAGGCTGCCGGTTGCGGCAATATGGCTGATTCTGTGGATAATGCGTGGTAATTTCATGCGTGGCCCAGGGGTAAAAGTTTGCAGACGAATTATATCAAAACAGTGCAATGGCTACTGTGCAGTATACATTTTCAGCAGGATGGTGTTTTGACTATTTGCGCCAGTTATTTGGCCTGACAATCGAATCTTTTATGCGATATAGGGGTTAACCGGCCGGCGTCAAACGGATTTTCGCAATCGGGCTTCCACGCGGGCGGCGTTTATTGCCTGCCGGTTGATGATTTTCGGGTAGAGCAGGTACAGGCGATCGACCAGCAGGGCATGCTGCCTGGCCGTCTGCTCCAGAGCTTCGCGCTGCCTGTCGCGCAAATAGTCCAGCACCAGCAGGTAAGGGGACAACCAGCTGATAAAGTCATTGAACAATGAGCTTTCCGTATGGTTTTGCCAGTAACGTTGTACCAGCATTTTGGGGAACATGCGTGACGAGAGTTTTCTGCCATGCAGACGTTGGTCAAGATTGATGCCGTCCATGCCGGTACCATCATTCAATTCATCGCGGAAAAACCACTGCGCGGAAGGATTATCGCCTGCGCGTTGGTTTATCAGCCTGTTAAGCAGTTCTCCGGCACAGTCCACCTCGCTGTCCGCAAGCGGGTAATCCCGGAGAAATTCCTGTTTGCAGCGCAGGCCGGCTTCCCAGCTCAGGTTTTCCGGGGTGAATATCTCCTCTTTCTGACAGACACTGGCGAGCAGGGCCAGGGGTTCGTCATTTTCACGGTCCAGCAGCCAGAGTTCGTATTTGTCGTTAAAGGGAAACGGGCATTCATCGGCGTGTTTGTCCAGGGCCTCGAGCAGGACATGGCCAATGGCCTGGATTTCGTTGTAGTGATAGGAGGCAATCAGCGGCGAGGCGCGAAAGCCGTCCTCACGGCTCCAGTCGCCGAAACGGATATCCGGCATCTCGATTTCGAAGAATTCTTCCGGGTCGTCGATCGGACAGTCGAAGTTGTCGTGAATATAAAGTGTCCAGTTGATACCGTCGATGGTCACCGCGTCGGCGCCGCCAATGGAGATAATATTCATCACGCCGCGAAACGGATTGAGGATTTTCTGGCTGTAGCAGAAAATGGACATAGTTAAAATCTAGTCAAATTTGCCTGAAAAAGCCAGTTTTCATGCTTTTTTGCCTTGATTTGCTGTTTAATTTCTTCGGTTTCTGTTAGGGTATCGGGCTGTTAATTTCAACCGGAAAGATCTATGCAAATCCAGCCAAACGCAGTCGTCACGCTGCATTACACCCTTAAAGACAACGAAGGCACCATTATCGACCAGTCAGATGACGGCAGTTTTTTATACCTGCACGGCGCCATGAATATTATTCCCGGACTGGAAAACGCGCTTACCGGTAAATCCGCCGGTGACGAAATCTCGGTCAAGGTTTCACCGGAAGAAGGTTATGGCGCAAAAGATCCCGCGCGCATACAGGAAGTACCCAAGGAAATGTTCGAAAACGCGGCCGATATTCAGCCGGGTATGCAGTTCCATGCGCAGGGACCGGATGGTAATGCCGTTGTGGTTACCGTTGTTGAAGTAAAGGATGACGCGGTCGTTATCGATGGCAATCACGCCCTGGCCGGCATGGACCTGAACTTCGACGTCAAGGTCATCGATGTGCGTGAAGCCTCTGAGGAAGAAATTTCTCACGGCCATGTACACGGCCCGCAGGGACACGACCACTAGACGCCAGGTCTGGTCATAAAAAACGCTTTCACGGGGGCTGCCTGTGAAAGCGTTTTTTTTCGTCTGAGAAATGTAATCAGGGTAAGCTCTCAGGCTGATGCCTGATATACAGGTCTGTTCCGGTGCAGGCAGCGCGTCTTATTGCAGAAAATCCATGACTTTCTCTACGGTGTCGGGGTCTCGCAGAATGCGGCGGTGTCCCAGCCCCTGCGTAATAACCAGCTCGCTACCCGGCCAGGCGGCGGCTATGCGCCGGCTGCTTTCTACGGGTACATCGCTGTCATCCTGGTCGTGAATAATCAGTGCCGGGCAGTCGATGTTTCGTGCATTGTTCACCGTATTGACGGCATCGCGTGTTATCTGGCCATAAGCGGCAAAAGACTTGCGTACCATAACGCGCATGGCTGGTGCAGGCAGTGTCAGGGTCTGCTGAAAACCTTCGAGCAGCAGCTCAAGGCTGTCCGGCGGGCACAGTAAAACCGCTTTGCCGGTTTTAAAGCCCATTGACATGGCATAGGCCAGCGCCATGCCGCCAAAAGAATGTGTAATAACCGCGTCGAAGCGGGCATGATGTTTGTCGGCAAGATGCTTTTCCAGTGCCAACATGGTATCAACGAATTCCATAATGCTGGTCTGCCGGCCGGCGGTTTTACCGTGTGCCGGGGCATCAAAGCTTACCACATGACAGCCTTTATCAAGCAACGGCTGGATAAAGCCAACGGCCTGGGTGCCGCGACCGCTCCAGCCATGAACAAACAGAATGGTTTTGTTGTATTCGCCTGATGCCGGCTGCCAGCTGTATACGGCAACATCCAGTTCATTGACGCGGATGGTTTCGTGCTGAGCACTGTCATCGGCCGCGCGTTCATACGCCGGCGGTTTGAATTTCGGACTGGTAAACCACAGCTCAAAGGCGCGATTGCCGGCCGACTTCGGGAACAGGTTGCCGTAAACACGATAAAAAAGACGTAGCAGGAAAAGCTGCAGCATAAAGCGGCGCTTGACGCGCTTTGTTGTGTTTTTCATAAAAGTTTTTTAATGTATACAATGAAACAGAGATGATTACAGGTTGATCCATGTTAACAGATGAAGAATTGGAACAGTTGTATTATGCCGACGAATCAGGCATTCACGGTACCGGCCTTTATGCCCGCAAGCGAATCCGCAAGGGCAGCTATATGGGTGAGTATGACGGCCCGGAAGTGACCGATAATGGCAGCCATGTTTTGTGGGTGGAGGAAGATGATGGTGAATGGATTGGTCGTGACGGGCAGAACCTGCTGCGTTATCTGAATCACAGCAAAAAACCGCAGGCGGAGTTTGTCGGTTTCAAACTTTACGCCATGCGTGATATCGAACCCGATGAGGAAATTACCATCGACTATGGTGAAGAGCCCTAGGGCCTGTCCACGCAAAGGCATTAGCCGTTCTTGATCGATAAGGGCTGTTTGCAGCGGGTGCAGTAGTAACGCACTCTGCTGTTTAAGATTCTGTTGTGTCGAATGGCGGTCAGCTGGTGTTCCCGGCACTGGCACTGGTAGCTAAACCGTCTCAGTCTTCTGTGCGGGATATTGCTGAGGTCGTAACTGGCGGTAACGCTGGCGTCGGCGTCAAAGGCCCGCATAATCTGTTTCCATTCCTGACCGTGCGGTTTGATATTCTTCAGGCCGTAAAGCAGGTCGCTGATATAGTGCGCCACCTCGTGCGGCACCGTGGTTTTCAGATTGTCTTCAAAATACTGCTGAAAAATATAAGGGTTGTAGCGGATCTCGCGCTGCTGTTTTTTAAACAGGCCGCGGCCATGCTGCCTGATGCGGTACATGCCGGCGCTGCGCCCCCTGAGATTGAAGTGAATATCAACCGCCCTGCTTTTAATCGGGAACAGCGCCTCGGCTTTCTTGATACAGGCGCGGGTGGCATCGATCACCTGTTGCTGCTGGGAGTCGGACAGGGGGCAGTCGTGTTTCGCGGACATGCTTGCAATTAACGATCAGGCGCGGGAGATAAAGTCACGGGTTTCGGTATT
>DRLE01000203.1 GCA_011051475.1 Gammaproteobacteria bacterium | reverse complement strand
CGCTAATAAACGCAAATTATTGTCTATTTTGACTCTTGTGGGAGCGGACAATTCCGCGAACAAGATAGTGCAGCTGGTGACGTATTCGCGGAATTGTCCGCTCCCACAAACATGCACAAAAATATATTTGCGTTTATTAGCGTTCATTTGCGGATAAATATGCTTCGTTTATAAAAATTCGCGCCTTTTGCGTCCTTCACGGTAAAAAAAATTTCAAGCAACCCTTGTAATCCCCCAAACCACCCGCATTAGTCATTCCAGCGGACTTTTGCCGTCACGTCTTGACAGCTCAAGTTACATCATTATGATTAGCACTCACCAAGCCAGAGTGCTAAAAACAATTGTTATACAACCATTCAACTAGAGGATTTTAAAAGATGAAAATACGTCCATTACACGACCGTGTCGTTGTTAAACGTATGGAAGAAGAACGCACCAGTGCCGGTGGCATTGTGATTCCTGATTCCGCTACCGAAAAACCCATCAAGGGCGAAGTCATTGCAGTCGGTAACGGCAAGGTCAGCGATTCCGGTGAAGTTCGTGCGCTGGATGTAAAAGTCGGTGATCAGGTGCTGTTCGGCAAGTATTCCGGTACCGAACTGAAGCTGGACGGCGAAGAAGTCCTGATCATGCGTGAAGAAGATATTCTGGGTGTTATTGCGGCCTAAGCAGTAACCGAAGTCAACAAATTTAAAGATTCAAGAGGAAGTAAAGTATGTCAGCAAAAGACGTTCGTTTTGGCGATGATTCTCGCCTGCGTATGGTGCAGGGTGTTAACACTCTGGCCAACGCCGTAAAAGTAACCCTGGGCCCCAAGGGCCGTAATGTGGTCCTGGAAAAAGCCTTTGGTGCGCCGACCATTACCAAAGACGGTGTATCCGTCGCCAAGGAAATCGAGCTGGAAGACAAGTTCGAAAACATGGGCGCGCAGATGGTAAAAGAAGTGTCATCACAGACTTCTGATATTGCCGGTGATGGCACCACCACTGCTACCGTACTGGCGCAGGGCATCGTGCGTGAAGGCATGAAATCCGTTTCTGCCGGTATGAACCCGATGGACCTGAAACGCGGCATCGACAAGGCCGTACACGCTGCTGTTGAAGCGCTGGGCAAACTGTCCAAGCCCTGTTCTGACAGCGCCGCCATCGCCCAGGTGGGCACCATTTCCGCCAACTCCGATTCCAGCGTCGGCGAAATCATCGCCGAAGCCATGGACAAGGTCGGCAAGGAAGGCGTGATTACCGTTGAAGAAGGCAACTCGCTGGAAAACGAGCTGGACATCGTTGAAGGTATGCAGTTCGACCGTGGTTACCTGTCACCTTACTTCGTGACCAACCAGGAAAACATGAGCGCCGAACTGGAAAACCCCTATGTGTTACTGTTCGACAAGAAAATCTCCAATATCCGCGAACTGCTGCCGGTTCTGGAAGCCGTTGCCAAGTCCAGCCGTCCGCTGCTGATTATTGCCGAAGACGTTGAAGGCGAAGCCCTGGCGACCCTGGTGGTCAACAGCATGCGCGGTATCGTCAAGGTCTGTGCCGTGAAAGCGCCTGGCTTCGGTGACCGTCGCAAGGCCATGATGCAGGATATCGCCGTACTGACCGCCGGTACCGTGATCTCCGAAGAAGTCGGCCTGTCACTGGAAAAAGCCACCCTGGATGAACTGGGCAGCGCCAAGCGCATTACCGTTACCAAGGAAAACACCGTGATCGTTGACGGTGCCGGCAAGGCCAAGGACATCAAGGCTCGCGTTGAACAGATTCGCGCCCTGATCGAAACCTCGACTTCCGACTACGACATCGAGAAACTGCAGGAACGCATGGCCAAGCTGGCCGGCGGTGTTGCCGTAATCAAGGTCGGTGCCGCTACCGAAGTTGAAATGAAAGAGAAGAAAGCCCGCGTTGAAGACGCCCTGCACGCTACCCGTGCTGCGGTTGAAGAAGGCGTGGTGCCCGGCGGTGGTGTTGCTCTGATCCGCGCCTGTGCGGCCATCAAGGACCTCACCGGTGACAACCACGATCAGGACGTCGGTATTTCGATTGCCCGTCGCGCCATGGAAGATCCGCTGCGTCAGATCGTCAGCAATGCCGGCGAAGAAGCTTCCGTGGTACTGTCCAATGTTGCCGCCAAGAAAGGCAGCTACGGCTACAACGCCGCTACCGGTGAGTACGGCGATATGCTGAAAATGGGTATCCTGGATCCGACCAAGGTAACCCGCACCGCACTGCAGAACGCCGGTTCTGTGGCTGGCCTGCTGATTACCACCGAGTGTATGGTTGCCGAACTTCCGAAGGAAGAAGCGCCAATGCCGGGTGGTGACATGGGCGGCATGGGTGGAATGGGCGGCATGATGTAAGTCGCGCATTCAGCTTGATGCACTGAAAAGGGCCCCGCTTTTGCGGGGCTTTTTTTATGTGTGTGAATGTGTTGGGTAAATGCGTTGATGTTTTTTTTAACCACAGAGGTCACAGAGGTACACAGAGGAAAACATTTCTTGTTAATACGCCTTCGGCATAGAGTCGTGTTAACTGTCATTGCGAGCGTAAACGAAGCAGAAGTGGTACATGGTTGCACCGGTTTCGAACCTAAGGATGGAATCTCGTTCAGCAGCCACCTTGACCAGATTGCTTCGCTTACGCTCGCAATGACATGACAAAACAATAAAAAGCTTTTCCTCTGTGTACCTCTGTGACCTCTGTGGTTAAAAAATTGCTCAACACTTCCGCCCATACCCATAGTTGTAATACAGACAATGAAACCCGGCGTGGTAAAATGTGTCCGAGGTATGATTATTTAAAACTCAGGAGCCAATGTGTCACGTTTATTACTGAATACTGTTTTGTTTATAGTGACGCTTGCGTTTATGCCGATGGTCTTTGCCGATGTGCCGCCGGCACAGCGCGATGAAGTCGATCACCTGATTGAATTTGTCGGCAGCAGCGGGTGTATTATCAACCGTAATGGTACGGATCATCCCTCAACCGATGCAATCGATCATATCAGGAAAAAATACGATTACTTCAGGGATGATATTCAGTCAACGGAAGATTTTATCCGTTACTCGGCAACGAAAAGTACCATGAGCGGGAAATACTACACGGTAACCTGTCCCGGTAAGAAAACCGTGAGAACGCAGCAATGGCTGCTGGATGAGCTGGCGCATTACCGTCAGCAGAAAAAGTCGAAGTAAAATAACTGCGCAGTTACGCCAGTAGCGAGGTCGTAGTATGTTAAAACAGATATTGTTCATAATGTTGCTGCTGACAGGGGCAGGGCTGACTGCCTGCGCCGCTGATGAAAACGCACAAAAGCAGACAGGCGCGACTGAAGAGTCTGCACCGGCGGATAATGCAGGCATTGATGAAACGCTCTGTCCCGAGACGCGCCCGCAGATCTGTACGCGCGAGTACCGGCCGGTTTGCGGTCGTCTGGCGGAGGGTGGCAGCAAAACCTACAGCAACGGTTGTGAAGCCTGTGCCGACGGCGAGGTGGTGGCCTTCAGTGCAGATGCCTGTGCCGAGTAGTCAGCAACTTTTTTTGCCCAGCCGATAGGCGGCAAGCAGGGCTTCTTTTATATCGGTTTGTTGCTGCAGGTCGTCGATAGCAAGATGCTGTCTGGCAACCTGTTGCAGTTGTTCAAGTACGTTATTTTCTTTCCATGCCTGCTCAAAAGCCGGTATGTCCAGTTCTCCGTCATGGATAAAAGCCTTCACCAGTTCGCTTTCTGAGTGAAAGACGATGGGTTCCATCTGCATTATTTCGTATTCGTAGGAATACAGGTCCAGCCCGGCGGCATTGGCCAGCAGCGGATACAGGTCCGGCAGGGTGCCGGTTGTCTGCATATATCTGTCCAGATCAAGGTCAATACTGGCGCTGATTTTTCTGCCCTTGAAGAAGAATTCTACGGATGCGGTGATTGTGTTGGTCATGGTTGTGTGTAGTGTTTTATTTTTCACCACAGAGGACACAGAGGTCACAGAGAAAAGCGCTTTTATAAACTGTCATCGCCGTCCGCTCCTACAGGTTGCTTCGCTTACGCTCGCAATGACATAAGAAAATAATAAAAAAAGCTTTTTCTCTGTGACCTCTGTGTCCTCTGTGGTGCAAATACTTGTATCAGGACGTCAGCGCCGTGAACAATAACGGCAGTTTCTCCGGCAGTTTTTCCACATGGTCGATAACGGTATACCCGCCGGGTCCGAAGATGTCCTGTATATAGTCATCGGCCTTCTTGTCCAGGCTGATGCAGTAGGTGAACATGCCTTTGGAGGATATTTCATCGACGGCTTTCTTGGTATCGCTGATCAGGTACTGTTCGTCCTCGACATCGATATCGGCCGGTTCGCCGTCGGTGAGGATCAGCAGCAGTTTCTTGTCCGCCTTCTGTGCTTCCAGGTAATGTGAGGCATGGCGGATGGCCGCGCCCATGCGGGTGGAGAAACCGGCGTCCATGGCGGCGAGGCGTCCCTTGACGGCATCGTCGAAATGCTCGCTGTAGCCTTTCATGTGGTAATAACGCACATTGTGCCGGGTGTCGGAGTGGAAGCCGGCAATGGCGTATTTATCGCCCAGCTGCTCGATGGTCCAGGCCAGCAGGGAAACGGCTTCCTGGCTGAGTTGCAAAATAGTCTGTTCCGAGCCTTCGGGTACATCGTTGAGCGAGGCCGACAGGTCGAGCAGCAGGGAGACGGCGATATCACGGCCGTCGTGCTTGTGGCTCATATTGATGCGCGGGTCGGGCTGGGCGCCGCATTTGTAGTCGATCAGTGAGCGGATGGCGACGTCCAGGTCCAGCTCACTGCCTTCCTCCTGGTAGCGTACGCGCACGAACTGCTGCGGCTTGAGGCGGTCGAGAATGTGCTTGAGCTGCTTGGCCAGTGCCTTGTGCTTGTCGAGAATGCCGTCGATATCGCTGGCGGTGCCGGAGGGATGGATGGACTCGTACAGGCTGACCCAGTCCGGCTTGTAGGTCTGCGTGGCATAGTCCCACTCGGCATAATGGCGCGGCGGCAGACCGTCGGTTTCCAGTTCCTCGGCCTTGACGTCACGGTTGTCCTCGAAGGCTTCTTCTTCGTCGCCTTCCTCGATAAACATCCACATGTGGCGATTGTCGTCGCGGTAGTCCACCTCGGTGTTCTCAAAGCGGATATTGGGCAGCTGGTCGCTCTGCCGGCGGGTGCGGGCGATAAAGCTGATGGCGATATCGGCCATGGTCTTGGTGTCGCTGCCGTCTTTTTCCACGGCAGCAAAAAATTTATCCACGGTTTCCAGCACATGCTCGTTTTTATAGCCGTGGTTTTCATCGAGAATGGCGCG
>DRLE01000202.1 GCA_011051475.1 Gammaproteobacteria bacterium | reverse complement strand
CGCTGAATTCTTCATAGCCATTGGTGTGCGCCTTGATATAGTCATCATCGGCCAGACCTTCTTCGAGGATAACGTGCGACAGCGCATTGAGCAGCACCAGGTCGGTGCCGGGTGAAATCGGCAGATGAATATCGGCCTTCTGCGCAAACATGGTCACGCGCGGGTCGACCACGATAATCGGAAACGGCGCCCTGCCTTCCTTCTCGCGTTTTTCCAGCGCCTCGTTCAAGCGCCAGAAAATAATCGGGTGCTGCTCGGGCAGGTTGGAGCCGAAGGCCAGCAGGCAGTCGGTATGGTCGAAATCGTCGTAGCAGCCCGGCGGGCCGTCGCTGCCGAAGGAGCGCTTGTAACCGGACACGGCCGATGCCATGCACAGGGTGGTATTGCCGTCATAGTTATTGGTGCCGACCACGCCGCGCGCCAGCTTGCCGAGGGTGTAGAACTCCTCGGTCATGATCTGCCCGGTGGAAATAATGGAGAAGGCGTCGCGGCCGTATTTTTCCTGGATTTCCTTTATTTTGTCGGCGGTGTGATCCAGCGCTTCCTTCCAGGTCACCTCCTTGAATTCTTCATCGACGCTGCCGCGCATCAGCGGTTTGTCGCCACGCCCCGCGGTCTTGCGAAACAGCTCATGCTCAAAGATACCCTTGACGCATAACTTGCCGCGATTGACATCGGCATCGGCCAGACCGCGCGAAGCCACCGGCTCACCGTCTTCATTCAGGCCAACCTCGATGGAGCAGCCGGTGGAGCAATAGCCACAGGTGGCGTACTTCCATTCGACCACGCCCTTGTCGGCGATTTTAATCGGGTTTTTTTGTTTACGACCAAATAACATAGTTTTTTTATCTCACCACGGAGAACACAGAGGTCACAGAGAATTTTTGTAATTTCAGTTGGCACCCTGTCATTACGAATGCAGCGAAACAATGACAGTAAAAAAACAAAAAAATCCTTTCTCTGTGGCCTCTGTGTCCTCTGTGGTTAAAAAGCTTTTAAAATTTAGTAGCCAGTGTTGACTGATAGATCGCCTTGTGGATATCCCCCATACTGACCATACCCAGCAGTTCATCGCCAATGGCCACCGGGATACGACGGAACTTTCTGCCCACCATTACCGAGGCCGCCTGCAGGATATGCATATCGGGGCGCACGGTGATTACCACCGGGGTCATTACATCCTTGACATAAACACTGACCACGTCACTGTACTTGCTCATCAGGGCGTCATAATCCACGCCTGACATGCGGTCCATCAGGTCTTCCAGCTTGGGAAACATTTTTCCCAGTACGTCGCTTTCCGACACCGTGCCCACCAGCTTGCCGTCATCGACCACGGGGATGCCGCTGTAACGGTAGATACACATCATCGATACCACTTCACCGAGTTTTTTATCGGATGAAATCGTGCGTACATTGGTTGTCATTATGTCTTCTACTTTCATGTTCTTACTCTCTTGTACATTGGCATACACTGCGCGGAATGGTCTCTGCGCCCTTATGACCGCATTTACACGGCCATCTGGATATAGACGGTACCATTTTCAACCTTCGCCGGAAACACATTGGTGCAACCTTCATCCGGTCCCAGCGCCTCACCACTGGCCAGGTCGATCTTCCAGTTGTGCAGCGGGCAGGTCACGGAAGTACCGTGGACGATGCCCTGTGACAGCGGACCCTGCTTGTGCGGGCAGGCGTCCTTGATGGCAAACACTTCATCTTTCGCGGTGCGGAACACGGCAATGTCCATGGTGTCGGTTTTCACTACGCGGGAACCCAGCTTTGGAATATCTTCCAGTGCTGCTACTTCAGTCCAGTCGCTCATTGTTTTATCTCCAGAATCTTTTCTTCAATATATTGGTAGTTTCACTACCGGAAAATTTTGTTTTGTCTTCCTGAGCGAAGTCGAAGGATCTTTTACCACGGTGCACTGGCAGGGCATGGAGTACAGGATTCTTCGACTGCGCTCAGAATGACAGCGGGGGCTAGCCGGCCACCTTGATCGGGGTGAATTCATTGGCGTATTCACCTTCGGCGCGTTTCTTCCACGGATCAACCTGGGCGTATTTCTGGCTGATCTTGAAGCGCTCGTACAGCGCCTTGCGGTTTTCCTCGTCATCGAGGATGGCTTCCTTGATACTGCTCAGGCCAACACGCTCGACCCAGGGCGCGGTGCGCTCGAGGTAATGGGCTTCTTCACGGTATTTCTGGGTAAAGGCGCCGCAGTACTCCAGCACTTCCTCTTCGGTATCGACCTTGCAGAGGAAGTCGGTGACGCGCACCTTGATGCCACCGTTGCCGCCGACATGCAGTTCATAACCGGAATCGACACAGACCACACCGAAGTCCTTGATGGTGGCCTCGGCGCAGTTGCGCGGACAGCCGGACACGGCCAGCTTGAATTTATGCTGCATCCACGAACCCCAGGTCAGCTCTTCGAGCTTGACGCCCAGACCGGTGGAATCCTGGGTGCCGAAACGGCACCATTTCTTGCCGGCGCAGGTTTTTACCGTGCGCATGGCCTTGCCGTAGGCGTGACCGGAAACGAAACCGGCATCGGTGAGGTCTTTCCACATCGCCGGCAGGTCTTCCTTTTTCACGCCGAACAGGTCGATGCGCTGACCGCCGGTTACCTTCATCTCGGGCACCTTGTACTTGTCGCAGACATCGGCAATGGCGCGCAGGTCGCTGGGCGTACACAGACCGCCGAACATGCGCGGCACCACGGAATAGGTGCCATCCTTCTGGATATTGCCGTGGGCACGCTCGTTGATAAAGCGCGACTGCAGGTCGTCCTGGTATTCTTCCGGCCAGCGCGCCAGCAGATAGTAGTTCAGTGCCGGGCGGCAGGCGGCGCAGCCGTCCGGGGTTTTCCATTCCATAAAGTCACGCACGGCCTGCATGGTTTTCAACTCGTGGGTCTTGATGGCCTCGATGACTTCATCATGGCTGTGATCGGTACAGCCGCACACCGGCTTCTTGCTGGGCGCGGCTTCATAACCTTCACCCACGGTGGAGGCCAGGATGGACTCGACCAGACCGGTACAGGAACCACAGGAAGAGGAGGCCTTGGTGTGGGCGCGCACTTCTTCCAGGGTAAAGAGACCGTTCTTGCTGATGGCCTGCACGATATCGCCCTTGGTCACGCCGTTACAGCCACAGATTTCGGCATCGTCCGGCAGCGACATCACGCGGGTGTCGTCACCGTGGCCGGCGTCACCGAGGTCATGCTGGCCGAACAGTATGGTCTTGCGGAAGTCGGCAATATTGGTGCCGTCGCGCATCAGGCTGAAATACCAGGTGCCGTCCATGGTGTCGCCGTACATGACCGCGCCCTTGATGACGTTGTCGCGCAGCACCAGTTTCTTGTATACGCCGGAAGCCACGTCCTGCATCTGCAGTACTTCGTCGCCTTCCTCTTCATTGAATTCACCGGCGGAGAACAGGTCGATGCCGGTGACTTTCAGCTTGGTGGAAGTCATGGAGCCGATATAACGCGTGCTGCCGACATGCGCCAGGTGATTGGCGGCCACTTTCGCCTGCTCGAACAATGGCGCGACCAGACCATAGCATTCACCGCGGTGCTGCACACACTCGCCCACGGCATAAACCGTCGGGTCATAGGTTTGCATGGTGTCATTGACCACGATGCCGCGCTCGCAATAAATGCCGGCCTGTTGCGCCAGTTCGATATTGGGACGGATACCCACAGCCATCCCCACCAGGTCGGCCTCGATATCGGAGCCATCGGCAAATTTCACGCCGCTGACACGACCGTCGCCGGTAATCTCCGCGGTCTGCGCTTCCATCAGGAATTTCATGCCGCGCTCTTCCAGTGAGGTTTTCAGCAGGGCCGAGGCGGTCTTGTCGAGCTGGCGCTCCATCAGTGAATCCAGCAGGTGAACCACGGTCACATCCATGCCCTGCTTCATCAGGCCATTGGCCGCTTCCAGACCGAGCAGGCCGCCGCCGATAACCACGGCGTTTTTGTATTTCTTCGCCGCGTCGATCATGGTATCCACGTCATGGATGTCACGGAAACCGAGCACGCCTTCCTTGTCGGCGCCCGGTACCGGAATAATGAACGGGTTGGAACCGGTAGCCACCAGCAGACGGTCGTAGGCGAATTCCTTGCCCGATTCGGTGACCACGGTCTTTTTCACGCGGGAAATTTCCACCGCCGGGTCACCGGTGATCAGATTGATATTATTTTCGTCGTACCATTCCTGTGAATTCAGGATAATGTCGTCGATGGTCTGCTCGCCGGCCAGTACCGGCGAGAGCATAATGCGGTTGTAGTTCGGATAGGGCTCGGCGCCGATCACGGTAATGTCATACAGCTCGCTGCCTTTTTGGTCTGTGGTATTGTGCTTGAAGAGTTCTTCCAGGGCGCGAATGCCCGCCATACCATTACCAATTAAAACCAGTTTTTCTTTCATCATTGCCTCGTTGCAAAGTGCGCATATCAATATTTGTTAATACATTAATTAACCTGTAACAAGAATCATGCCATGTTTATATCCCGCTATAACGGCGGCTACGGGTCTAAATGGATTTTTTACGCACCAAACAGGTGCGAGCAGAAGGATACCGCACCGGCCGGGTGCAGCGGCGCAGGCATCGGCCTGTTGGTATCGGCCTGTTGTGCGCACCCGCAAGGGGCGGCCATGACCAGAATACTGCTACAATCCGTAAATGTCCGGCAGAAATCTTTTCTTCATCTTCGCCAGCGTACTCTGCG
>DRLE01000201.1 GCA_011051475.1 Gammaproteobacteria bacterium | reverse complement strand
GCTGACCGGTGTACTGATCAGCGCCGCCACACAGTCACTGGGCTCGGTACTGATCAAGCAGCAGCAACCGGATTTTCATCCCGTTGCCATTACCGCCGGCAGCATCGTCATATCACTGCCGCTGTTCGCGCTGAACGTGGTCGTTGATGGCGGCTGGCCGGATAGCCTGCCGCTGAAACCGGCACTGTCGATTCTGTACCTGGCTCTGCTGGGCTCGGCCATCGGTTTTCCGCTGTACTTTTACCTGCTGAAAAAACTCCCGCCGGAAAGAGTGGCCATCGTCACCCTGATCACGCCGGTAACCGCCCTGCTGCTCGGCAGCTTTTTAAACGGCGAACACATCAGCAGCAAGGTCTGGCTGGGCACCGCCCTGATCCTGCTCGGCCTGGCGATTTACGAATACGGCAAATACCTGCCACACGTAAGAACGTGGAAAGTAAGGTGGCTGCAGCGCCCGCTTTAGCGACCGCAAAGCGGTCGCAGTGAATAGTGTACAGTGAATAGTGAATAGTTATAAAAAACAGAAAAACGAAGTTTTTCGCGCTTTTAACTATTCACTATTAGTTATTCACTATTCACTGCGCGCAGCGCCTAAAACTTGTAATCCATCATCGCCCAGAACACGGTCTTGTCCGTGGCCAGGGCAGCGCTGTTGCCTTCATTTACCGTATCACCGCCTTTATACATGGCGGCCTTGAGCAGACCGGATACATTCTTCAGGCCGGGAATGGCGTTCTTGTAGAGTAAATCCAGTTCCGTGCCGTAGTTGATGCTGTTCACGTCGCTGGAGAAATCATGATAGATCGCCTTGGCAACACCAAAACCCTTGGCCTTGTAGCCAAGCATCAGGTTCATATCAACCAGGCCGGTTGACGGTGTATTGAGGAAGCGGTCGGCCCAGCCGTTCTGGCCATGCAAGGTTGCCAGTGGTGTAATAAAGGCGGTTTTATTATCCGTTCCGTTCGTTCCGCTCAGCACTTCATAGCGGGCACCGAGCAGAAAACCCTTCATATTGGCGCCGGCCTGGAAGTTCATATAACTGGCATCGGCATCCGGCTTGCCCTGGTTGGCCGTTTCCATGGAAGCATCACCCTGCATGGCGTATTCAACGCGGTAATCCACCTTGGTTCCACCGGATAATTCTGTCTTGCCGGTCAAGGCCACACCATAGGTATCATTCAGGGAGCCGATCAGGTAACCATAAGCCGTCACATTCAGCACATCCATGGCCTTATAGTTGGCATGCAACAGCACGCTACTGGTCTGGAAGTTGTTCGCATCACCGGCTTTCACCGTGTTCACCTGATTGACATAGGCACCGAGTAAACTCAGCTTGTCAAAAGTATTGTCAACAATGGCAAAGGCATTAAATGTCTGTGGCATCTGACGCCAGTTTACCGCACCCACAAAACGCTGGTTATCCAGATTGACCATCTGTCGACCGGTTCTGAACAGGGTTTTGCCGACCTTGATATCCACATAGGACTGGGACAAACGGGTCTGCTCGGGGTCGGCAACAACCGAATACCCCGTGCGACCGTTATTGGTGCTGTTGTAATTATCATTGGCATTATGTACATCGGTCATTTCAGCATAACCGGACAGCCACTCGGTGCCGAAAAGATCGGCATTAACACCGATAACCAGCCGGTTGGTCACGGCATTGGCATTGGACAGGGGATTGTCTTCATCCACCATTTCATAGCGCGGGCGCAACTCGCCCTTCACCTTGATATTATCCATAACCGGGATTCCGCCTTCCTCTGCCTGAACACCAGCCGTACCGAGACTAAACAATATGGCCGTAGCCAGAGCGGTTTTAACCTGATTTTTCATTGTTCTATACCTGTGTAATGATCAAAAAAATTAACAACGATAAAATAATAATGAAAAAAAACCGGCATGATATGACACAAATCAAGTTAATAACTTTATTATAATATTCTGTCATATTGACAGCTAAAACCTTGCTCCCTTCCGGACAGTGAACAGCGCAAAAACCCTCTCTGGTCTTAAAGCATCTGGGCCGGAAAGATTCACCGTGTGCAGCCATCACTCGCCGCTATAAAACTTTTCTATTTGGGCAAATTCTTATGTTCTAACAGTCTTTTTTACTGAAATTTTAAGTGCTGGAATTTATTGAAAAAAGCCGACTTATCCACAGTTTTTCCGAATTTCTCCCACCGGGATATACACAATATATAGTGCTTGACTTAAGACCCGACCACACCCTATAGTAGCCGGCATAAAAAAAGCAGTACCAGAAAAACGATTAACCCGTCACGGGTTAGGATGATTACAGGCAGGGGCAATGCATATAAATACACCAAACCGGAACACCACCCAAACCACCAACGAATCCACCTTAAACTCACCAGCCAGCAAGCTCACAGACAATATCCATCCCGGCGACGCGCCCGCCATCGCGGCGACCGCGCCGGGACAGTTTCGCGTGATCCGTCGCAACGGCAAGGTTACCGCCTTCGATGCCGACAAGATTGCCATCGCCATGACCAAGGCTTTCCTGGCCGTGGAAGGCGGTAATGCCGCGGCCAGCAACCGCATCCACGAAATCGTTAAAGGCCTTACCGAACAGGTGGTCGGCGGTCTTACCCGTCGCATCCCCGATGGCGGCACCTTTCATATTGAAGATATTCAGGACCAGGTTGAACTGGCCCTGATGCGCGGCGGCCACCAGCAGATCGCGCGCGCCTTCGTTATCTACCGCGAAGAACACGCCCGCCAGCGCGCCCGCGAAATGGAAGCCATGCAGGCCGAGCAGGAAGCCGGCAACCTGATCAATGTCACCCTCGACGACGGCACAACCCGCCCGCTGAACCGCCAGCGCCTGCACACCGTCGTTGCCGAAGCCTGCGAGGGCCTGCAGGATGTCAGCGTGGAAGCCATTATCAAGGACACCGAACGCAACCTGTTCGACGGCGTGCCCTGCAAGGACGTCGCCCGCATGCTGGTCATGAGCGCGCGCACCCTGATCGAAAAGCAGCCGGACTACAGCTATGCCGCTTCCCGCCTGCTGCTCGACGACCTGCGTACCGAAGCCCTGAGCTTTGTCTATAACACCGATACCGATGCCACCCAGGCGGAAATGCGCGTCGAGTACCCGCGCTACTTCAGCCAGTACATCCAGCGCGCCATCGAGCTGGAACTGCTGGACCCGCGCCTGGCCGAGTTCGACCTGGCCTTCCTCGGCCAGCAGCTCGACGCCGACCGCGATCACCAGTTTACCTACCTCGGCCTGCAGACCCTGTATGACCGTTACTTTATCCATTCCGGCGACACCCGCTTTGAACTGCCACAGGCCTTCTTTATGCGCGTTGCCATGGGCCTGGCGCTGAATGAAACCAACCGCGAGCAGAGCGCGGTAGAATTCTATCGCCTGCTGTCCTCCTTCGACTTTATGAGCTCCACCCCCACCCTGTTCAATTCCGGCACCCTGCGCCCGCAGCTGTCCAGCTGCTATCTGACCACGGTGCCCGACGACCTCGACGGCATCTTCAGCTCGATCAAGGACGACGCCCTGCTCTCCAAATACGCCGGCGGCCTGGGCAACGACTGGACCCGCGTGCGCGGCATGGGCGCCCACATCAAGGGCACCAACGGCAAGTCACAGGGCGTGGTGCCTTTCCTCAAGGTGGCCAATGACACCGCCGTGGCGGTCAACCAGGGCGGCAAGCGCAAGGGTGCCATGTGCGCCTACCTGGAAACCTGGCACATCGATATCGAGGAATTTCTCGACCTGCGCAAGAACACCGGTGATGACCGCCGTCGCACCCACGACATGAACACCGCCAACTGGATTCCCGACCTGTTTATGAAACGCGTCGCCGAAGACGGTGAGTGGACCCTGTTCACCCCGGACGAAACCCCGGACCTGCACGACCTCTGCGGCCAGGCCTTTGAAAAGGCCTATACCGCCTACGAGGAAAAAGCCGCGCGCGGTGAAATCAAGGTATTCAAGACCATGAAGGCGGCCACTCTCTGGCGCAAGATGCTGAGCATGCTGTTCGAAACCGGCCACCCCTGGGTTACCTTCAAGGACCCCTGCAACCTGCGCTACAGCAACCAGCACGTGGGTGTGGTGCACAGCTCCAATCTGTGCACCGAGATCATGCTGCACACCAATGACGAGGAAATCGCCGTCTGTAACCTCGGCTCGGTCAACCTGCCGGCACATATCAATGAAAACGGTCTCGATACCGAGAAGCTCGAGCGCACCATCAATACCGCCATGCGCATGCTCGATAATGTGATCGATTACAACTTCTACAGCGTGCCGCAGGCGCGCGACTCCAACCTGCGTCACCGCCCGGTCGGTATGGGCGTGATGGGTTTCCAGGACGCTCTCTACAAGCAGCGCCTGCCCTATGCCTCCACCGAGGCCGTGGAATTCGCCGATCGCACCATGGAGGCCATCAGCTATTTCGCCATCAAGGCCTCCACCGACCTGGCCGAAAGTCGTGGCCGTTACTCGACCTTTGACGGCTCGCTGTGGAGCCGTGGCATACTGCCCATCGACTCCATCGATCTGCTCGCCGAAGGCCGCGGCAACTACCTGGATATCGACCGCAGCCATACTTTCGACTGGGACTCGCTGCGCCAGCGCGTGCAGACCGTCGGCATGCGCAATTCCAATACCATGGCGATCGCGCCCACGGCAACCATTTCCAATATCTGCGGCGTCAGTCAGTCGATCGAACCGACCTACCAGAACCTGTTCGTCAAATCCAACCTGTCGGGCGAGTTCACCGTGGTCAACCCCTATCTGATCAACGACCTGCGCGAGCGCGGCCTGTGGGACGAGGTTATGGCCAATGACCTGAAATACTACGATGGCAGCGTGCAGCAGATCGACCGCGTACCGGAAGACCTCAAGGCTCTGTACCAGACCGCCTTCGAACTGGACGCGCGCTGGCTGGTGGAAGCCGCCTCGCGCCGGCAGAAATGGATCGACCAGGGGCAGTCGCTCAACCTGTATATGTCAGAGCCCAACGGGCAGAAACTGGATGCGCTGTACAAACTGGCCTGGGTGCGCGGTCTGAAAACAACCTACTACCTGCGCTCCATGGGCGCCACCCACGTGGAAAAATCCACCATGGACAGCAGTCGCGCCAGCGCCCTGAACGCGGTGCAGAACACCACGGG
>DRLE01000200.1 GCA_011051475.1 Gammaproteobacteria bacterium | reverse complement strand
TTGAATGATATTATAGAGCATATGGCCGCCCGCATACGCATTCGATTCCACCAGCAGCTCAATGACTTTCTGCCGGCATCTATGCAGAATAGCGATATTGCATGCACGGTCGAAGAGCACCGCTCGATCAAGGACCTGATCGAATCCCTGGGCGTACCGCATCCCGAGGTCGACCTGGTCTTTATCAACGGCGAATCCGCCGACTTTGACTACCTGCTGAAAGATGGTGACCGTATCAACGTCTACCCGGCACTGGCCGCTACCGATATATCTGACCCGGAGGTTTCAACAGGCAGTCCGCTACTGCACTGGCAACCACAGGCAACGGGCGAAGCCCGTTTTGTACTCGATGTTCATCTCGGTCGGCTTGCCGCCTACCTGCGCATGCTCGGCTTCGATGCCCTGTATCGCAATGACTATCATGATCCGGAACTGGCCGATATATCCGCCCGTGAAAACCGCATCCTGCTGACCTGTGACCGCAGACTGCTGATGCGCAAACAGATTGAATACGGCTACTTCGTCCGCAGCCGCCAGCCGAAACAGCAGCTGCTCGAAGTCCTCTCGCGCTTTGATCTGTTCAATAAAATTCGCCCTTTCAGCCGCTGCATGCACTGCAACGGCCTGACCCGGCCGGTTGACAAAAAAACCATCGAACATCGCCTGCTACCCAAAACCCGCAACTATTACGATAGCTTTTACCAGTGCCAGAACTGCGGCAAGATTTACTGGCAGGGCAGCCATTACCAGAAAATGGAGAATATGATTAAAAACCTCGGCGCCGACATACCTCAGCCAGAGAATAAACCTGCTTGACACTGCGCCGCATCTGCTTTACTTTATCAGACGACTGTCTGATTATAATAATGAAACAAGGAGTTGATAATGAGCGAACCCGACCTGTTCTCCCCCGTTAAGCTGGGCAATCTGACCCTGAACAACCGTATGGTGATGGCGCCCATGACCCGCAACCGCGCCGGTGAAGGTAATGTGCCGCAGGCTATTAATGTCGAGTACTACCGCCAGCGCGCCACCGCCGGGCTGATTATTACCGAGGCCGCACAGGTATCACCCGAAGGGGTCGGTTACCCCGGAACCCCGGGCATTCACAGTGAGGAACAGGTGGCCGGCTGGAAAAAAGTGACCGACGCGGTACATAAGGAAGGCGGTCGTATCTTTATCCAGCTCTGGTTCTGCGGGCGCATCTCGCACCCCGACCTGTTACCAGGCAATAAGCTGCCGGTTGCACCCTCGGCAATCAAACCCGAAGGCGAAGTCATGACCTTTGAAGGCATGAAACCCTATGTCGAGCCTCACGCGCTGGAGGTCGAGGAAATTCTTGCCATTGTCGAGCAGTACCGGCACGCGGCTGCCATGGCAAAACAGGCGGGCTTCGATGGTGTCGAGATTCACGCGGCCAACGGTTATCTGCTCGATCAGTTCCTGCGCGATGGCAGCAACCAGCGCGAGGATGAATACGGCGGCAGCGTACAGAACCGCATGCGCTTTTTAAACCAGGTCATCGACGCGGTTTATGAAAGCTGGAACAGGCAGAACGTGGGCGTACGCCTGTCGCCGGAAAACCGTTTTAACAGCATGTCGGACTCGGACCCGCAACAGCATTTCAGCTATTTTATCAGTCAGCTCAATGCACACGCACCTGTCTATATTCATCTGCTGGAGGGTGACATGATAAGCGGTGAACGTAATGTCAATTACCCCGCCCTGCGTGATGCCTTCGATGGCCTGTATATTGCCAATAACGGCTACGATAAAGAACGCGCAGAAAAAGTCCTTGCTGAAGGCAATGCCGACCTGGTGGCCTTCGGCGTACCTTTCCTGGCCAATCCGGACCTGGTGTACCGCTACCAGCACGATCTGCCGCTGAACGAACCAGACATGTCGACATTTTATGGTGGTGATGAAAAGGGCTATACGGACTATCCGTTTGCCGAAAGATAAAACGTGATATATGTTTCTGTCATCCAGAGCGCAGCGAAGGATCTTTTACTCCGTCAGCTTTTGACTGCTCGGTAGCTCAGGATTCTTCGCTGCGCTCTGAATGACAGGAAGGGTTCTATCCTTAAGATCAGGCTTCCTGCCCGCAACAGCAAAGCTTTATGCGGGCCTGCGGATGACGCAGGTTAACTGCTTGAACAGAAATTATTACCAATCACACTGTGAAACATACAATAACAATATACATCTCCCTTCCCCTGCTGCTGGCAGCCTGCAGTCAGCCGGAACAGCACAGTCTTGTCACCATTGCCGATGCCCGCGCGCATCCGCCCTCGGTTATCGATAATGGCAAAGCCGGCGATTCTCCCGGCGATATCCTGGTATTCGACCAGCCATTGCTCGATGAGAAGATGAAGATTATCGGCACTAACAGCGGCAGCTGTATACGCACAAAAGTTGCACACAGTTTCCAGTGTCAGTGGGTCTTGAGTATGGATAAAGGAAGTATTGTCGTGGCCGGGCGTGAGCTGGATCAGGGGACCTCAACGCTGGGGATTGTCGGCGGTGCCGGTATCTATGCCGGAATATACGGCGATATGGAGTCCACCAATAATAATGACGGCACCTTCACCCAGGTGCTGCGCTACCGACTCAGGCAATAACTCAGCGACTGCCGAATGCCTGCGCCATGGTGTCGGCAATGCCCCTGATGACATCAAGAAAATGATCCGTGCCTTTCTGGTCGTCGTTGCGCCGGCGGTCATTGAGCGCGGAAATGGCGATATTCATGGCCGCGTGGAAATTGCCTTTATCGACAAATTCCTGAATGGTTTTTGTTTCCGCTTCTATATCCATTGCATTTTCCCGTTGTTGAATAGATCTATTATTTCACAATAACGATAAATCTTAAAAGCAAAAACACGTTCACCACAGAGAACACAGAGAACACAGAGGTCACGGAGGTTTGACGGCTGGTAAAATCGATAAGCTGTGTGCAAATAAAATTACTCTGTGTCCTCTGTGACCTCTGTGGTGAAAAAAATAATACAAAGTATTCAGCGGCCTTTAATAGCGTTGCAGGCGCTTTGCCGGCAACGGCTGCCGCCTTATACCGGCCTACAGGGCTGTTATTTCATAAATAACGATCAATCTTAAAAGCAAAAGCCTGTTTACCACAGAGAGCACAGAGGTCACAGAGGCTTGACTGCTGGTAAAATCGATAAGCTGTGTGCAAATAAAATTACTCTGTGTCCTCTGTGGTGAAAAAAAATACAAGTATTCAGCGGCCTTTAGAGGAGCCTCCGGTTCAGTACATTTTGTCATCCCGAGCGCAGTCGAGGGATCTTGTATCGCCAGGCAACTAGCGATACTGACGCAAATACCACCATTCAAACAAACGCTTGGTCCAGTGCAACAGGATGGTGCCCGGCAGCATAAAGTTACTGCCTTCCTTGCGGGAAATCATCATACCGCTGTTGTTGCTGTCAACGATACACACCAGTTCGACCTTGAAGGTGGCATCGGCCGGTTTGCCGTCCAGTTCCGCCAGCAGGTTTTTTGCCGCAGCTTCGGCCTGCAGGTCGGCCATATGCGCCTGCTTGGGCATCCAGTCCGGCCCGGGGAAGCTGCCCGAGTCGCCCGCAACATAAACGCCGTTCATGCCCTCTACCCGGCAGTGCGCGTCGGCCTTTAGCAGTCCGCCGGGAGAACGTGGCAACTCGGTATTGTCGAACCATTTGTTGCCGGTCATGCCCGGCATAAACACAATCAGGTCGGCATTAAATTCCGTGGCCTCGGTGATAACCCGGTCTTTTTCAAAAGCCTTCATCTTGTGACCGAGGTGGGTTTCGATATCCCGCTTCTTCATTTCCGACAGCAGCCTGTCGACCGCTTTCGGGCCAAGGCGGTTGCCGGGTTTTTCCGCCGGCGTGAAGAACACCAGTTTGAATTTGTCCCTGCGTCCCTGCTTTCTCAGCAGTGTGTCGGTGCCAAACAGAAACTCGAACATCGGCCCGCCACGCATGGCGGAAGGCTCTTTCGGGTTGCCGGCGAAGCCGAAGGCAATGGTGCCACCCTGCAGTTCAGCGATGCGGTCGCGGATTTTCTCGGCCGCATCGATACCTTCGCAGGGGGTAATGGCGTGTTCAA
>DRLE01000199.1 GCA_011051475.1 Gammaproteobacteria bacterium | reverse complement strand
GGTGTGCGTTATTTTATTGCCCGGCGCTTTCGTGCCCATGTCGGATTTGATATTGCGCGCGGGCCGGAGGACACCGCTTTCTATATTATCTTCGGGCATCAGTGGCGCTAGGGCCTGTTAACGCTAAACCAGGGGGCATTGCCGAGTCACTTTTCCGGTGCAACAAAGTCTATGGGGCTAGTGTTGACAGACACCGGGGAGTTCTGATTACAGCAGACTTTCAATGGGCAGCAGTGCGATCAGACGGATGGCTATTCGCCTGGCCAGGCTGGCGCCCGGTTCATGACAGTAGATGGCCGGCCTGCCTTTTTCATGGGTGCTCCAGATCAGCCTGCCGTTTTTTGAGATCGACAGGCGGTAGCAGTTTTCTTCACTGGTTGTGCGTTGATACAGTTCCGTGGCCTGCCGGGCCAGTTCCCCGCTGTCCACCATAATACCGATTTCGGTGTTCAGCCTGCCCGAGCGCGGGTCGAGGTTGGCAGAGCCGACAAAGACATAGCGACTGTCGACGACCATGTACTTGGCGTGCAGGCTGGCGCTGGACGAGCCTTTCAGCCATTTTTTTGCTTTTGAACGAAAAGGACTGGCATTGGGCTTGAGCTCAAACAGTTCAATGCCGGCCTGCAGCAGGGGCGGGCGGTATTTTTTATAGCCGGCGTGCACCACGGCAACATCGGTGGCCGCCAGTGAATTGGTCAGAATCTTTATATCCAGCTGTTGCCGGCGTTTTTCCTGCAGCCAGTTCACGCCGGCCTTTCCCGGAACGAAATAGGGTGAAGCAATCAACAGTGACTTTTCTGCCTGCTGAAAATACGGAAAAACCTGCGGGCCGATATGCGTGGTTTTTTCCGGTTCGTCCTTGCACAGTTTTTCCGGTCTGTCGTAGAACAGGCGGGCTTCCGCCCAGACAAAGGGAATATCACGGCTGAGGATTTTCTGTGTCAGCTCGGCCTGCTGCAGGGAATGGAAATAGTCGGTATTTTTTGCACGGTGCCAGCGATCTTTCAGCTTGCGGCGCAGCGTTTTTAACTGGGCTTTTACCACGCGCGTGGTACTCAGCTCTTCAATCGGTGTTGCCCAGTGGCTGTTCCAGTAGATATCAAAGCTCTGCGTTATATCGCTGACAATGGGGCCGATACTGAGCAGGTCGAGATCGACAAAATTGAGTTCATGGCGGGCATCGAAATACTCGTCACCGATATTGCGGCCGCCGATAATGGCGGCGCTGTTGTCACAGATAAAGGCCTTGTTGTGCATGCGCCGCCCGGCGCGTTTCAGGCGCAGCACCATTTCCAGGTTGCGGAACCAGTTACGATGCAGCAGCGGGTTGAATATACGTATCTCGATATTCTCGTGCTGGCTCATCATTTTCATGCGGCTGTCACGACCGGAGAGATTGATATCATCCACCAGTATTCTCACCTTTACCCCGCGGTCGGCCGCCTTGAGAATGGCATAGGCCAGGTACTGGCCGCTGGCGTCACTGTGGTAGATATAGTACTGGATATCGAGTGTCTTTTTCGCAATCGTGGCAAGCGCGAAACGGGCGACAAAAGCATCGGTGCTGTCGCTTAGCAGGTAGAAGCCGGACTGATTGCTGCTGTTATTCATTGTTTGCAACTATAGCATATTCGATTATCAAATAGCCTTTAAAAACAAAGGCTTGTGGTTTGCGGCTTGAAATGCTGTAAATAAGCTTCATACTGTGTACTAGTGCACGACCTTTATTGCCCTATGTCCTTTCGAATATTTTTATCCCTGATCTTTTTATTATCGCTAACGGCCTGTGTTTCCGTAGAAGATAAAACCCGGCTTTATTCCAGTCATTATTCCAGTCATTATTCAGGCGAACTGCCGCCGGAGAATACTGCCGCCTGCACTTTGCAGTCTGCCGATACTACCATTGGCGGCAGGGCGCTGGACCCCGGGAGTATTTCCCTGTTGAACTGGAATATCTACAAGGGCGACGGCAAAAACTGGCAGCCGGATCTGGATGCCTATGCCGCGGGGCACGATATTATCACCCTGCAGGAGGCCCGTCTGCGTGAGGAGCTGATCGACACGCTGAAACGATATGCGCAGGAGTGGACCATTAACACGGCTTTCTATATCGATGAGCAGGCAACGGGTGTTATGACCGTTTCCACCTCACCCGTATTACACAGTTGCGGCTACAAGACCACCGAACCGCTTATCCGAATTCCCAAGTCGACCCTGGTCAGTTACTACGCCATCGAGGGCAGCGAAGACAAACTGCTGGTTGCCAATATTCACGGCATTAATTTTACCCTGGGGATGGCCGCTTACGAGCAGCAGCTTGATGAGTTGTACCGGGCAATCAGGCATCACAGCGGGCCGATGATCGTCGCCGGGGATTTCAACAGCTGGAGCGAGAAACGCATGGCAGCGGTAACACGTTTTCGCAATGACCTGCGCCTGTCCGCGCTGGAGTACCGGGTAAACAACAAGACGCATCTGTTTGGCAATGCCATCGATCATGTTTTCTACCGCGGCCTGGAGCCTTTGAACAAAAAAGTCTGGCAGGTGAGCTCATCGGATCATAATCCCATCTCAGTGAATTTCAGGCTGCTTACTGCTGTGGATGAAACCATTCTGGTTCGTGCCGGTGGTGAATGATTTTTGAACCACAGAGGTCACAGGGGTGCACAGAGCTTTTTATTTTTTTCTGACACTTCCAGCATCAGCGGTAAAAACCGGTAAAAGCTTTTCTCTGTGTACCTCTGTGCCCTCTGTGGTTAAAAAAAGATCCTGCCACAGCCTCAAAACCCTTTTATTCTACTGCGCCTCAAACTCCTCAATCATACGCAGATAGTTTCTAAAACGCTGCTCATTGATCTTGCCCTCGGCCACCGCCTGTTTTATGGCGCAGCCCGGCTCGTTCCTGTGGCGACAGTTGCTGAACTTGCACTGGCCGCTGTACTGACGAATATCGACGAAGCCATGCGTGATTTCCTCGATGCTGTGATGAATGGGGGTAAAGTCGCGCACTCCGGGCGAGTCGATAATAATGCCGTCATCCTTTAAATGATAAAGCGCGGACACGGTGGTGGTGTGCCTGCCTTCGCCGGTGGCCTGTGAGGTTTCACCGATCTTGATCTCCAGCTCCGGCAGTATTTTCTTGACGATGGATGACTTGCCAACACCCGAAAGGCCGACCAGTATGCTGGTGGTGTTGCTCAGCGCCTCGGCTATTTCCGCTATACCGATATCCTGCTTGACGCTGCAACTGATGACCCGGTAACCGATGCCGCTGTACAGCCGGCTCAGGTCTTCGATAAGAACGCGGCTTTCCTCGTCGGCCAGTTCAATTTTGTTAAATACAATCAGGGATTTCGCCGGCAGGTTTTCCGCCGCGGTAATATAGCGGTCAATCAGGTAGGCGTTGGGTTTGGGCTGGGCCGCGGAAACGATAACCAGCTGACCGATATTGGCGGCAATGGGCTTGATGGCGCCATTGAAGCCGGTTTTTACCAGCAGGTTGTCGCGCTCCCTGATGGCAACGACAATGTATTCCGTTTTACCGGCCGCGTTGGATACTTTCTGCACCACGATATTGTCACCGCAGGCAATGTCGCCCAGGTTCTGTCTTATCTTGCACTTGATCTTTTCGTAGTCGCCGGCTGCGTTAAGCCTTTCCGCGTAAAGCTGCCGCCCGTGGTGGCTGATGACCCGTGCATCGAAGACCTCGCCGTCTTTTGCGGAGAAAGTATTATTGATTCTGTTTTTCTGGTTGCTGGCAATCCTGCGTTGCTGCTGTTTTGAGAGTCTGCGTTTGGCCATACAGAATTACAGCTGCAGTGCGCGGTTGATTTTTGCGGCGCAGATCATGTCCTTCAGGCTGAGGCCGCCGGCATCGTGGGTGGTGTAGGTGACCAGGCAGTTTTTGTAGCCGATAGTCATTTCAGGATGGTGATCCTGCTGGTGGGCGATTTGCGCAATGACATTGACGAAGGCCATGGTCTGGTAGAAATTGTCAAACCCGAACCGGTATGAAATGTTTCTGGCGTCGGCATCAAGTTGCCAGCGGGGCTCAAGTTGCAGCAACAGACTTTCGGCTTCCTTGCTGTTGAGCGCAGCCGTCTCACCGGACACCTCCTTACACTGCTTCTGCGCCAGTTCGTTCATGGTGCCTAGAACTTGTAGTACTTCTTGTTGAGAAACTGTACCACGGCATCGGTATCTTCCTCGAACCAGGGTGCACCGGTGTTCTCCTTGCAGCGCTTGACCTGCTTGCTCAG
>DRLE01000198.1 GCA_011051475.1 Gammaproteobacteria bacterium | reverse complement strand
CGGGAGCTGCGGCTGCCCTTGAATGCGGCCGTCGTGTTGGTTTCTTCGTCCGCCTGGATAATGGCGTTCTGGCTGATTACGCTGCCGCTGGTCGGCTTGTTCTGTATAACCTTGCCCTTGAACTTGGAAACGCCCATCTTGCCCGCCCTGTTCTGCTCTTTCAGGCCGGTCAGCAGCTTGGCCAGGTTTTCGGCCTTGGCGTACTTCAGGTAAATAACGTGGGTATTGCCGCCACCGTCTTCCAGCGGCGTATCCAGGTAACTGATGGTGGTGCGTATTTTCAGCCGGCTGGAGCGGTCACCGCTGACCAGTATGCTGTTGGTGCGGTCATCGGCCGCCAGGCGGACTTTTTTCGACGTATCCTTGGCGGTGGCCGTGTTAAGCGAATTGAGAATACGCACCAGCTCGGAAGCGGAAGCATGTTTGAGCGGAATAATTTCCAGCTCATCACTGTCGGGCCGGTCGACATTGGCGATGATTTTCATCAGCCGCTGGATATTGCCGGCATGGTCGGTAATGATCAGGGTATTGGTCGGATTATAGGCCGCCAGGTGGCCCTGCTGCGGCACCAGCGGGCGCAGAATGGGTACCAGCTGCGAAGCGGGGACATGATCGAGACGAATGATCTTGGTTATCAGCTCATCGCCGGGATATGTGCCTTTTTTCTGCGCCAGCGGCAACGGCCCCTGCTTGGCGTTGACCTCGGGCACGATCTTGATGACCGAGCCGGTCGGTACCGCCGCGTAACCGTGTACCTGCAGCACGGAAAGAAAGACCTCGTAAACCGCTTCCGGTGTCAGCGGCTGCGCCGAGATTACCGTTACCTTGGCCTTGACCCGCGGGTCGATAATAAAGTTCTTGCCGGTAAACTTGGAAACCGTGCTGATCAGCGCGCGGATATCGGCGTCCTTGAGGTTCAGGGTAATTTCATCCGCCAGCGCCTGCAGCGAGAACAGCAGGCAAAAGGCCAGCGACAGCAGTCGCAGCCGGCCCCGCCCGCTGCGTGACACGCCGACCGGCAGGTTGAATTTAAATAACTGAACAATGGTCATGCAACTACCTGATCCTTATTTATTGTAACGAAATACTAAGTGGAATTTCGGCGCCATTGCGTTTGACCACTATATTCAACGTTCTTGCTGTACTGAGTTTGCGCAAGGCCGACACGCCATTCTGTGGCTTGTCCAGCTTTACACCGTTAATTTCGGTAATAATATCATTGGGCTGAATGCCCAGCTCCGCCAGCAGCTCGCCCTTTTCCTGCGGCTGCAGCCGGTACCCGACCTGCTTGCCTTTCTCCTTGACCACGACGGGCAGCGCGTAGTCACCAAACGAGGTCGGGTTTTTCATAATATTACTACGTATCTGTTTTAATGCCGCGCCGGGTGATGATGGCCGGCCGGAAGAATACGATGAAGCGCGACCCACTCGCCTTCCCGTACCGCCGGAAACCGCGCTGAGCTTCTGCAATTTCAGGGTTTCCAGTTTGCCGCCACGCTCAAGAATGACGTGCTCAGGATGTATTTCGCGGATAACCACGCCACCGGGCATTTTATCACCCACACCATAGATATCTTCCTTGCCGTTCTTTCCCCTGGCAATAATGGCACTGGCTCGCTCCATGGGCGTTGCTGCCAGCACCCCCTTGAGGGTGAGGTTAAGCCGCGTTTCCGGTACCTTGCCGGTGTTTTTCACCGGCGCCCTGTCACTGACGCCGAAAAGGCTGGCAGCGGTCAGCCGATTGAAATTGTCCTGCTGTGACGAGGCCGGCACACGCGGCTGCGCTTTAACGGACGGCGCCTGCAGTGGCGCCGATTCCTGTGGCACGAACATCCAGGTGATTTTAACCAGCAGCCAGGCGCAGACAATAACAAGCACAAAGCTGCCGCCCTGCGCCAGCTGCCGGTTGATTTTCTGCAGCGTGGCAGGATTGCTCAAGGGACCAGCCTTTAACTGCGTAATCAGGGCGTTAGACATTAATTTTGAACAATTTTAGTAAAAACCATAATCGATCAAATTCTAGCAGCCTATGCGCACTGTTGCAGGGAATTTGAGAGCATAAATCGGCTTATTCACGTGATTTCGCGGGAATATCGCCAGGCTCATCTCCAGGCACAGGGAAATTTGCCATAAGCGGCGGGGCTAACGGCTGTTTTATGGCCGGTTTACAGCTCGCGCGTGAAACGGTATATCGCGATTTCACCCAGCAGATTGGGAAACAGGTTCATCAGAAAGCTGCCCTGGCGATGGCTGTGATCAACCACGGTGCGCTGCAGGATACGGATATGATGTTTCTGGCACAGCACCTCGAAATCGTTCAGCGTACACAGGTGAACATTGGGTGTGTTGTACCACTGGTTTGGCAGGTTACGGGTCACCGGCATAATACCGCGCAGCGCCAGCTGGTAACGGGCGCGCCAGTGCGCCATATTGGGAAAGGTAACAATACCCTCACGCCCGACACGCAGCATCTCCTCGATCAGCAGATCCGGCTGCTGCGTGGCCTGCAGGGTCTGGCTCATAATGACATAATCGAAACTGTTATCGGCAAAGAATTCAGCCAGGCCGTCATTCAGATCGGCCTGAATAACATTGATATCCTTTTCCACGCAGGCCTCGATATTGTAGGGATTGATCTCCAGTCCATAGCCCTGCACATTGCGCTGATCCCGCAGATAGGCCAGCAGGGTACCGTCACCGCAGCCCAGATCCAGCACCTTGCTGCCGGGGGTGATCCACTGCGCAATGATATTCAGGTCGGCGCGAAGCTTGCCCTGCTCCATGGCCTGCAGATGCTCTATTGCCATGCTCATGCCCCGCTCTCCACGGCTTTCAGGTTTTCTTTCCGGGAGCCGGACAACCGAGCGGCAATATTGTTCATATAGGCGCCGAACACGGTCATGTAATGCGGAATGGGAATAAGAAAAGCATCGTGTCCCTGTTTCGCTTCGATTTCGATATAGCTGACCTCCTTTTCCGCCTGCAGCAGGGCACGTACGATTTCGCGCGAGCGCTCGGGCGCAAAGCGCCAGTCGGAGGTAAAGGAGATAACCAGGAAACGCGCGCCGGCCGCTTTCAGCGCCAGGGAAAGATCATCGCCGTAATCCTGCGCCGGGTCGAAATAGTCCAGCGCCTTGGTCATCAGTAAATAGGTATTGGCGTCGAAACGGTCAACGAAGGAATGACCCTGATAGCGCAGATAGCTTTCCACCTGAAAGTCCACATCAAAACCGAAGTTGAGCTTGCCCTCGCGCAACTCACGGCCGAACTTGTCGCGCATGGCATCATCGGACAGATAGGTAATATGCCCCAGCATGCGTGCCAGCATCAGGCCGCGGCGCGGCGCGGTGTTTTTTTCCAGATAGTGGCCTTCGCAGAAGTCCGGATCGGACATGATCGACTGCCGGGCAACCTCGTTAAAGGCGATATTCTGCGCCGACAGCTTGGGCGCGGCGGCAATCACCACCGCATAGTCGAGAAGGTCGGGGAAATCGATGGTCCACTGCAACACCTGCATGCCACCCAGACTGCCGCCGATGACCGCGCACCAGCGTGGTATCTGCAGGAACTGCATAAAGCGGTGCTGACTCTTGATCCAGTCCTTGACCGTCACGATAGGAAAATCCGGCCCCCAGTACCGGCCGGTGGCCGGATTGATGGTATTGGGCCCGGTCGAGCCCTTGCAGCCACCAAGGTTGTTGATGCTGAC
>DRLE01000197.1 GCA_011051475.1 Gammaproteobacteria bacterium | reverse complement strand
TGTCAGAATGGGGGTTTGCGGTGAAACCATATCGCCCGGGTCGAGTATACGGTTGCGGATAACGCCGTCTGCCGGGGCAAACAGGCTGGCATCCAGCAGGCGCTGTTCGGCCAGTTTCACCTGTGCCTCGCGCGCCTTTAATTGCGCCTCGGCGATAGCAATGTCCTCGGCACGCGGTCCGGCGATAACCAGTTTCAGGGATTGCAGTGCCGCGTCAGCCTTCGCCTTTGCCGCATCTGCCCGGGCCTGCGCGCTTTCCACATCATCTTCCGAGGCCTGTTTTTTCGGCAGCAGTTTCTGCAGGCGGTTGGCCGAATCACGCGCCATCTTCGCCTCGTGCTTTGCAGCCGCGTATTCCGCGCGGGCGCGGGCTATCTCCTCCTTGCGACTGCCGGCCTTGAGCCGGGCGACCGTCTGCTGCTGCGCCTGCAGCATGGCGCGTGCCTCTTCCAGCTGCGCTTCGAGCAACTCGGTATGCACGCGCGCCAGCAGCTGCCCCTTCGCTACCCTGTCGCCTTCCTCGACCAGGATTTCGGCAATATGCTCGGAGGCATTGACGCTGAGCTGCACCTCGCGGATATCGACATTGCCATACAGGGTCAGGGTACTGTCGTCCTGCTCGGCCTGTTGCCCGGTGAAATAATAGGCGGCGCCCGCGGCGGCAAGCAACAGGACGATAACTGGGAGAATCTTTTTCATCGGGTACCCCGGGGTGGTAGCGGCTGTTTGATGGTTTGTGGTTTCATGAGCAGATTATAAGGCTTTGGCTGCACCTGGGTGAGTTTGTTTTTGCCGCAAAGGACGCGAAAGTCGCAAAAATTAAAAGCTGTATTATCCACAGATGAACGCAAATAAACGCAAATAAGAACGAAGTGTATTTTTCTGTAGGCCTGCTTAAGCGTGAGCGTAGCAGGCGTTTCTGGCATTAGCCGGCAACGCTGTTGCTTCGGCAATTGCTCCTCGGTAACTGCTCCTGCGTTACTCTAATACCGTCCATCCATGACATATATGGCGGCCTGCCGCTTGTCATCCTGAGCGAAGCCGAAGGATCTTGTGCCACTTAATGTTCAGGTTAACCAGATCCTTCGGCTTCGCTCAGGATGACAGCAATAGCCAACATTTGCGTTTATTTGCGTTCATCTGTGGACAAATATAACGCTTTTCTCCGCAGCCGTTTCGGCAAAAAGCAAATCAGTCCAGATGCTCCATACGAATACGCGCCACCTCGCCCGTCAGGCAGTCCAGCGATTCAACCGCGGCGATGGCCTCGTCAAGCTTACCCTCGACGCATTTCTGCGTGAGCATGACCAGATGCACACTGCTGGCGCCGCTGGCCGGTTCCTTCTGCAGCACGGCTTCGATGCTTATGCTGTTTTTGGCGAAGGTCTCCGAAACCTCGGCGAGTACACCAGGCCTGTCCGCCGCCTCCATGCGCAGATAGTAGGCGGTTTCGACTTCCTCGATGGGCAGTACCGGGGTATCGCGCATGGCATTGTTCTGGAAACCCAGCAGCGGCACCTTGTGCTGTAGCGGCGCATCGATGGTGCGCACGGTATCGATAATATCGGCGACCACGGCGGAAGCGGTTGGCTCGGCGCCGGCGCCGGCGCCGTAATACAGGGTCGGGCCGACGGCATCGCCGTAGACCAGTACCGCGTTCATAACACCATCGACATTGGCTAGCAGGCGTTTCTCGGGTATCAGGGTCGGGTGTACACGCAGCTCGATACCTTTATCGGTACGGCGGGTAATGCCCAGATGTTTGATGCGATAGCCCAGTTCCTCGGCATAGTTCACGTCTTCCGGGGTAATCTTGCTGATGCCCTCGGTATAGGTTTTATCAAACTGCAGCTCGATGCCAAAGGCCAGCGAGGCCAGGATGGTCAGCTTGTGCGCGGCATCGATGCCTTCAACGTCGAAGGTGGGATCGGCTTCGGCATAGCCCAGTTCCTGCGCTTCCTTGAGCACATCGGCGAAATCACGACCCTTGTCACGCATCTCGGTAAGAATAAAGTTGCCGGTGCCGTTGATAATGCCGGCAATCCACTCGATTTTATTGGCCGCGAGGCCTTCGCGCATGGCCTTGATAATAGGAATGCCACCGGCCACGGCCGCTTCGTAACTGACGCTGACGCCCTGCTCGGTGGCCGCCTTCATGATTTCCGGGCCGTGGGTGGCGATCAGCGCCTTGTTGGCGGTAACCACGTGCTTGCCGTTCTCGATGGCTTTCATCACCAGGTCTTTGGCCAGGGTGTAGCCGCCGATCAGCTCGACCACGATATCGACCTCGGGGTCGTTAACCACCTCGAAGGCATCCTCGGTGAGGCGGGTGGTGCCGGGGTCGACAATGGTCTGCGAGGCAATGTCCAGACCGGCCACGTGGGTGATAATGATTTCACGTCCCAGGCGCGCCTGGATTTCCTCGGCGTTGCGTAACAGTACGGTCGCGGTGCCGCCGCCGACCGTACCCAGGCCCAATAAACCAACTTTAACTGCGTCCAAGATTCTCTCCAGCCGATATGTTTTATGAAAGCTCTGTATTCTACTGCATTCGCTGAATAACGTGTAATATTGCGTGTATGAAATTTGCCGAAGACAATCTCAATGACGGCTATGTCATTACCGCTTATGACTCGGACTATGTCGCCGTCAACGGTAAAAACTTTCGCCAGAGCATGATTCTGCAGCAGACCCGGATGCAGCAGGCCTGGCCGGTGACGGACATCAGCCAGCTGCAGGCTGCGCATATCGAACAGATTCTCGACTTCAGCCCGGAAGTGGTGATTATCGGCACCGGCGATAAACTGGTCTTTCCCGCCACCGAGATCTATGCCGGGCTGATC
>DRLE01000196.1 GCA_011051475.1 Gammaproteobacteria bacterium | reverse complement strand
TTGGCGTCGCCTGTCCCTGAGGGCCATACCCGCCAGGAAGGCAATCGAGAGGTTTTTCGACGCCTCCCGCGGGGATGAGTGCGCGGGCAAGTGTTCAGCTAAAACCTGAACCTGCTTTTCAAGCAGTTATTCAAGCAACCAGTCATGCCGGAAGTAACGCCACAATATCCTCAATAGCGCTGGCGTAGGCATTAACCAGATCATCGTGACGATCCATTACCGTTTTCAGGTCTTCATTATTAGCGATAAAAAACAGTTCAGATATCACGCAAGGCGCATTTTTTCATTTTCTGCCTCCTTTGTTTTCCATTTCCGGATTGTTTCAGCAGCCATAAGCCCCTCATGGCTGGCATCAATTTGCCGATATCAGTAGGGAATAATGTAATTCAGTATCGCAGTATTACGAATAATAACCTTGCGAATCACATGTGCAGCCTTTCCCCTGGAAGAATAAATCGCGACATCACCGGTGTCACCGGCAACCAGCCTGTTCGCGACTTCCGGATCATCAAGACGAAGCCTGACAAACCGTGGCGCATGTACTTCTTCCACAGCAGACGGCAGTATACCTGTCGGTCCTACCTGCCCTAACGCCGTCCCCGGAATAATCGCCTCCACAGTGGCGTTAAAAACCCTGCCCGGAAAAATCTTGAATGCAACCTCGGCCTTCTGCCCGGGCTCAATATAACGCATATAAATCTGGTTAATCTGTGCGGCGACAACACGTTCACGGCCATCGATAAAAGTCATGGTCTGCTGAAACGGGACAGCAATAACCCTGGCCCCCGGACGCAGGGCCTCAACATTGGTAACATAACCATCCCCGGGGGCGCGCACCGTTGTTTGCTCCAGATCATAGAGGGCGCCATCAAGCTGGGCTTCAACCGATTTCAGCTTCGCCTCGGCACGATCCACATCAACCTGGCGGCCTGCATCCTTTTTGAGTAATTCAAGTTGTTGATGGTAGCGAATACGGGCAAGTTCCAGGTCTGCCTGCAGGCGATTGACGACCGCCTGATAGGGACGCGGATCGATCTGATAGAGTACATCACCCTCATTAACCCACTGATTGGGCTTAACCTTTACTTCGAGAACTTCACCCGCAACATTGGGAATTATCTGCACCGTGGGCTGTAGAACACGGACATAGCCGGCTGGCGCCCAGAACTGCAGGGGAAAGAACAGCACGAACAGCAGAAACACCATCCATAACAGGGGTGAAAGTTTCCAGAACAGGGTCGGTTTTATCCAGCCGAGTTTCAGTACCAGCAGCAGAACGACTATATAGAGCAGCGTCAGTACAAGAATCATGCTTCCTTACCTCCCCGGTTCTCAAGCCGGGCCAGACGGGATTCGAGCTCGCCGATTTTCTGCTTAAGAGTGGCGCTTTCATCACTGAGCGTAACAGGTCGGGTATAGGCCCAGACCAGGACCAGTGGCCACAGGGCAAATCCCAGAATCAGCGTAACCCAGCTGCCAACCTTGATTGCTTCCAGCTGGGGATGATTACGCTGCTTTGCCACGATAGCAGGCCAGAGACCGAGAAAAACAAAAATCCCGATAAACGACGCCACCATAACGATAAGAACGAACCACGAGAAAATATCGATAAAGCTCATAGCAGATGCTCCTTAATAACCACTGCAGTCTAAACAGCCATGCCGTCAGGGTCAATGCAGCTACAGCCGTTATCATCCATGGCATGAGTTACTGTCTGTGGCATATCCGGATACAGAATATGGAGCTCGCCTGCTTATTCGGCTATGATATCAGCAGATAAACATATAGCAGGTATCGATATGTCCGGTTCATGGGGCTGCCCACACGAAAGAAAAGGCCGTTGCGCACGCGTACGGGACCGCGCTTGTGACCCGGGCATGAAAGGTTGCGTACTCTATGGCCGCTTTGCTTTTTCAAACAATGATAAAAACAGCCCTTCCATCCGGCGGAAACTGCAGGCCGGCAACAGGAGCAGGAAGCAATGAGTGAAATCACCTGCAGGCACTGCGGCCGTCCCTTTGACGAAAGCCTCAATTACTGCCCTTCCTGCCGCACACCCACCCCGGCCCAGCAGGAAAAAGACCTTGCACGGGTAAAGAAAAAGTTTATCCTGTTTATAGTCGCCCTGGCGATATTCAGCGCGATGATGATTTTGTGGTTACCGCGTGATATTCCCTGAGAATACAGGCTCAGCAGACACAGGCACACATACTCAGCCCGCTGAAAAAATCCGGCGCACCTCTTGCATGGCCTTCGGCCCGGAAACCACGGCCAGCCAGTCACCGGGCTGCACGCGTGTATCCGAACCGGTAACCAGGTGATTTTTTCCACGCAATATACTGACCACACGGGCATTGTCCGGCAATACAATCTCCGACAGAGGCAGGTTGATCACCGATGATTTTTCACCGGCCTGTACCAGATAAAGCAAGCCCGAGAAATGCGGCAAGGGCACAGGCTCTCCGGCAAAAAGCATATCGGTCACCTGCCTTTCAACCAGGTCTCTGTCGAGTTTTTCCTCGCTGTTTCTCAGCATTTCGAGAAAGGTACTGCAATACTCACGCCTGTGCAGGGGGCTGTCCGCCGGTGTTGAAACCTGGGATTCAAACAGCGTTTTGTACACAAGTCTGCGGCTAAGGTTGTATTGCACCAGCCAGCTAATGGTTACCGCAACCATGGTAGGCACCACAAGGCCATAGCCACCCGTCATTTCCATCACCATAATCAATGCCGGCAATGGCACTCTCGCCGCCCCTGCCAGAACCGAGGCCATGGCGACTATACTGATCGCCGCTGCCGGCGGTGCATGCACAAGGAAAGGACACAGGCAATTGGCAAAAACGGCTCCCAGCATGGCGCCAATAAACAGCGTGGGAGCAAACACGCCACCGGCACCGCCCGAGCCCACCGAGAAAGACATGGTCAGCAGCTTTAAAAGAATAAGCGTGAGCAGCAGGCCGGTTGCCAGGCTGCCGTTAATCGCGGCCTGTATCCAGCCATAACCGCCGGCCAGCACCTGTGGAAACTGCAATGCAACCAGGCCGACCAGCAGGCCGCCTATCGCCGGTTTCAGCACCGGATGCACAGGCAGTTTTCTGAAACCGTCGCGCACGCCATAGAAGACCGTCGGAATAAAGGCTGCGAGAATGCCCGCCAGCAGACCGAGCAGACTGTACCAGACAAGCTCCAGCGGGCTTCCCAGTTGCAGCGCCTCTGGCAGATAAAACAGGGGACGCCAGTCATCAAAAATACCAACCACGGAAAAGGCGACGGCGGCGCCCAGAATGGCATAGCCAAGGTCCATGGTTTCCATGTGTAGCTCGGAATACAGGCTTTTAACCGCGAACAGCGCCGAGCCCAGCGGGCTTTTGAAAACAGCCGCAAGGCCGGCAGCCATGCCGACAATGGTCAGCAGACTCCGTTCTGAAGCTGACAGTTTGAACAGGCCGGCCAGCCAGGAACCGATACCGGCGCCTATTTGTGCGACGGGTCCTTCCCGGCCGGCAGAGCCGCCACTACCGATAAGAACCGAACTGGCCAACAGCTTGGTAAATGCCGTCCGCAGTCTGACCAGCGAACCTTCCTGATGATAGGCGCGGATAACCGCGTCAGCGCCGTCACCTTCAGCTTCCGGCGCAAGCCGGTAGGACAGCAGGCCGGAAACAAGGCCACCCGCTGCCGTAATCGCCGGCAGCCACCACAGCATTTGTGGAGCAGACAGCGCAGCATCGGGTGATGCCTGCACAGATTCCGGGTCAGGAATCGCATAACCGGTGAGGTTTGAAATAAACAGCTGCTGAAAGGTTTTCAGCAACCACAGAAACAGTTCTGCAGACAGGCCGGCGAGAATACCGACAGCAATACAAAAAAGAATGGGCCTGTACGAGTAACGCATAGGCTATCCATAATAATCCTTTTTATCGATGGCACACAAGCGATGCGCCCGTTCTTAAAACCTGTCTGCCGGCGAATTCAGGTTTTCTGACGGCTTTTCTCGTCCGACATCATGGCCAGCAGGTTCTCGGCCAGGGCTTCATAAATCGGTTTCTTGCAAACCAGTTTGGAGGCGCCGGAAGCGATCAGTGAGGTGGCCATCATGGCCAGCACCAGCTCCTGGTTGTCGGTCATTTCCATGACGATAACAAAGGCGGTTATCGGCGTCTGTACCACACCGGTAAAGTAACCCACCATGCCAAGCACGACGATGGTGGAAGCCAGCTCGGGTGGAAACAGATGCGCCAGGTCGGCGCCGAGACCCGCGCCGGTGGCCAGTGAGGGCGCAAACAGGCCGCCCGGGATGGTAGCGAGATAGGTAGCTGTCGTTGCCAGCGCCTTGTACAAAGGATACATCAGACCGAAGTCGGCCGAGCAGGTATCGACGCCGGCGCAGGAAACAATATCCTTGGCTTCAAGATAACCGGTACCGTGCGCGGAGCCGCCGCTGAGAATGCCGACAACCGCCACGCACAGGCCGCAGACCAGGGCAATGACCACCCAGTAGCTCTGCATAAAGGGTCGCAGTTTTTTCGAAGCGACGATAAGCAGCTGGCTGAAGACGCCACCAAGAAAACCGCCGATAACGCCGCATACAACCACACCCAGCCAGACCAGGCCGAAATCCAGCTGCGCCGGTATGGTGCCGTAATAACTGTAGTTACTCTGGTGTACCACAATCGCGGTCATACCGGCAAGAATGACCCCGATCAGAATCATCTCGCTGTTGCGCCGGTCAAACGAACGCGCCATTTCCTCGATGGCAAACAGAATACCGGCCAGCGGCGTATTGAAAGCTGCAGCAATACCGGCGCCGCCACCGGTGAGAATCAGGCCGCGCTCGACATAGTCCGCCGGCAGGTGCATATACTTGCCCAGCGAATGCATGACCGCCGCGCCAAGATGAACCGTCGGCCCTTCCCGCCCCAGCGAGGCCCCGCTGCACAGCGCCAGTACCGCCATCGAAACCTTGCCCACGACCATACGCATGGACAGCAGCCGGCTGCTTAACTTGCTGCCCGGATCGCCGATGGCGATCAGGGTCTGCGGAATACCACTGCCCTCGGCCCCGCTGAAAAACTTGCGGGTAAGAAACACGGTAAGCACAAAACCAACCGGGGTTACCAGCAAGGGCAGATACGGGTTCCAGGCGACAAGCTCACGAAACACCTCGTCAGCAAAACCGGCCAGATAGGCAAAGGTCGCCGCCACCAGCCCCACCAGAATGGCGCCGCCCCAGAACACCAGGCGGGTACGCCAGGAGCGCGGCCT
>DRLE01000195.1 GCA_011051475.1 Gammaproteobacteria bacterium | reverse complement strand
CGCAAATGAACGCAAATATAAAAAAACAACTGAACAACGCTGTTAAGCATTAAAGAAAAATCGTTTGTGTTAAATAAATTTTATTGAGGCTTTTAATTTGCGTTCATTTGCGTTCATCTGTGGACAATAAAATATTTTATAAATATCAGAATTCAGTATGAAAACATTTAAAGAAATCGTTGCCGAAGCGGCCAAAGACATCAAGGAACTCATGCCCTGGGATGTTGAAGAACGTATCAAGGAAAATCCGGAACTGATGATTATCGATACCCGCGAGGAATGTGAGTTCTCCCGCTTTCATATCGAGGGTTCCATGCTGGTACCGCGAGGCATTCTGGAATCGGCCTGCGAAGCGGAGTATGAAGACGCTGTTCCCGACCTGGTCAATGGCCGCGACCGTGAAATCGTCGTCATCTGTCGTTCCGGCCTGCGCAGCGTGCTGGCCACGCAGATGATGCAATGGCTGGGGTTCAAAAACGTCAGCTCGATGAAAACCGGCCTGCGCGGCTGGAACGACTACGAACTTCCCCTCTACAACCTGAACAGGGAACTGCTCGACCCTGACGATGTAGACGAGATGCTCAACGCCGGCTTCTGCTCGGCCTTTATGCATCCGGACAGGCGAACCATAATCGCCTGACATTATTGCCTACCGGCAATAATGTAGTGAATAGTTAAAAACAAAAAAACGGGAAAAACTTCGTTTTTCCTGTTGGTGCATTTTAAAATTCACTATTCACTATTCACTATTCACTATTCACTATTCACTATTCACTATTCACTATTAGTTATTCACTGCTGTCCCTGTAGTGCTTGCGATCCTTGCGGCGCCTTGCCGCCTGCTGGGTAATCACCCCTTCGATCACCTCGATACCAGGGATTTCCACGGTATCGTACAGATCATTCAGCGGCTGCAGATAATACCTGTCATCCACCATGCGTAGCTGGCGGAAGATGTATTCATCATTATAGGTTGCCATTACATAGCAGCCGTCATAGATCTTGGCCTCGGGGTCGATAATAATTACCGCGCCATCGGGAAACTCCGGCAGCATGCTGTCGCCCAGCACGCGCAGGGCAAAGGGTTCTCTGGCCGAACAACCACCACCTGTATCCATAATAATCACCTTCTAATCAAGATTTAACGGCCCATATTATACCGTTCTGAACGCATTTTTAAGTCCGCAAATAACGCAAAACACGCAAAGTTAATACACATTAAAAATGCGTTTTTCGCGCTCTTTGCCTCCTTTGCGGCCTGCTTTGGTTTTTATCTTAATACCTGCAAACAATAATATATGCGTGTAAAATACGCGGTTTCTATAGCTTTGACCCTATCCACATGTCTGAAAAAATCGCCAAAAACAAGTTCGTCGCCCTCACCTACACCATTACCGACGAGGACGACAATATCCTGGAGCGCATCGATATGCCGATTCACTACATCCACGGTGCGCACAGCCAGATAATCGACAAGATTGAAAAAGCGCTGGAAGGCCACGAAGAAGGTGATGAAGTGCAGGTAACCCTGCCGCCGGAAGAGGGTTTTGGCCCGCATCAGCCTGAGCTGACCTTTACCGATGATCTTGCCAATGTCCCCCCGCAGTTTCACACTATCGGCGCCGAGGTCGAGTTTCAGAACGACCAGGGCGAAAGCAAGATTTTCCGTGTAACCAGTATCGAGGACGGCAAACTGACCGTCGACGGCAATCATCCCTTTGCCGGCAAAACCATTACCTACAATATCACCGTGCGGGAGGTACGTGATGCCACCGCCGATGAACTGAAAAACGGCGTAGAAAATATGAATGCCCTGCACTAACAGCAGCATTCGCAGAGCAGCAGGCCGGCCGTCTATCCCCTCAGTAATGCTGAAATTTTTCACAATTTAGGGTATTCTCGGCCCCCGATAATGATTTTAAAGCGGTAAATCCGGACATTCGCTTCCCATGTCAGAAATAAAAGATTTTACAGAAACCGAGTCATGGGTAGTCAGCAATACCCTGAAAGAGCGCTGGGGCGGTCAGGAAATCGAGCTGCAACCGGCCGATGTCGAGATCAGAATGATGCCGCATGACCGTGAGCTGACCACCTGCCCGGCCCTGTTCTGGCAGGTGGGTGATACCAGTTTTATTATTGTCAAAACCGGCGAGCGCGCCTATCGCAGCCAGTTTTACTACAAGGGATTCCAGCAATACGGCACCGGCAAGAGCGAGTTCGATGATATAGCCGATTGTGTCACCACCCTGCTGCAGGTCCACGCCGACAAGGAAGCCGAGCGGCAGCGCGAGCTGGAAAATAACTAGATTATTAATTCACCACAGAGGTCACAGAGATCACAGAGAAATATAAATATCTTTTTATTCGGGTTTGTACTCAGAGGTCTGCTTCCGGATCTGCTGCCATGTACTTCACATCGATTATGTTCACCCGATATATAAACTCTGTGACCTCCGTGTCCTCCGTGGTAAAAAAAACTAACTGATATAACTTCTGAGGAATATTATGAAAAAAATGAACGCGTTTTACGCGCAATCCGGTGGTGTAACAGCAGTCATTAACGCATCAGCCTGCGGTGTTATCGAAACCTGTCGCGCCAACAAGGACAAGATCGGCAAACTGTATGCCGGCAATAACGGTATTATCGGCGCCCTCACCGAAGAGCTGATCGATACCAGCAAGGAAACCAAGGCTACTATCGCCGGCCTGCGCAGCACCCCGTCCGGTGCTTTCGGTTCCTGCCGCTACAAGCTGAAAAGCCTGGAAGACAACCGCGCCGAATACGAGCGCCTGATCGAAGTCTTCAAGGCCCATAATATCGGCTACTTCTTCTACAATGGCGGCGGCGATTCCGCCGATACCTGTCTGAAAGTCTCACAGATCGGCAAGACCATGGGCTACCCCATTACCGCGGTACACGTGCCCAAGACCGTGGACAACGATCTACCGATTACCGACAACTGCCCGGGCTTTGGCTCCGTTGCCAAGTACATCGCCGTTTCCACCATGGAAGCCAGCTACGATGTCGCCTCCATGTGCAAGACTTCCACCAAGGTTTTCGTACTGGAAGTGATGGGTCGTCATGCCGGCTGGATCGCCGCTGCTGGCGCCATGGCCTCTACCGATGATCACGAAATTCCTATCGTTGTCCTGTTCCCGGAAGTGAAGTTCAACCAGAAGAAATTCCTCAAGGCGGTTAACGACAATGTGAAGAAATTCGGTTACTGCACCGTTGTGGTTTCCGAGGGTGTTGCCTGGCCTGACGGTCGCTTCCTCGCCGAAACCGGCCTGAAAGACGCTTTCGGTCACAGCCAGCTCGGCGGCGCGGCGCCGGTGGTTGCTGAAATGATCCAGGAAAAACTGGGCCACAAATACCACTGGGCGGTTGCCGACTACCTGCAGCGTGCAGCGCGTCACATCGCTTCCAAGTCTGACGTCGAACAGGCCTACGCCACCGGCAAGGCCGCTGTTGAGTTCGCACTGAAAGGCCATAACTCTGTTATGCCCGCCATCAAGCGCACCAGCAATGCCCCTTACCGCTGGAAGATCGAAATGGCGCCGCTGCGCCGGGTTGCCAATGTCGAAAAGATGATGCCCAAGAGCTTTATCTCCAAAGACGGTTTCGGCATTACCAAGCGTTGCCGCACCTATCTTGAGCCGCTGATCCGCGGTGAAGAGTACCCGGCATACAACAAGAACGGCCTGCCGAAATACGTGCAGCTGAAGAAAGTCATGGTCGCCAAGAAGTGCCCGGACTTCAAGGTTAAATAACAAAGGCAAGCCATGACTCTTGAAAAAGCCCGTGAACTGATCGCCATGCATGCAAGCCTTGGCAGCGGCTATAACCGCAATGCCTGCCGCATGGTGCTGGGCGAGGTCATGCGAGACTTCGGCCAGCAGACGGTCGATGAGCTGATTCGGGAGTTCAAGCTTGAAGAACAGTGGGAAATCAAACCCGGAACAAAGTTCGAAAGCGCCTTTAAAAGCTAAACCATAAAGCCTGCTCGGGGAAACCCGAACAGGCTTTTTTACATCCCTGATAATTATAAGAGAAGAAATATGAGACTTATCCTGTTAGGTGGACCCGGCGCCGGTAAAGGCACACAGGCCGGCTATATCACCAAAAAATACAATATTCCCCAGATTTCCACCGGTGACATGCTGCGTGCAGCGGTCAAGGCCGGCACCCCCATGGGCCTGGAAGCCAAGAAGGTAATGGATGCCGGTGGCCTGGTAACCGACGATATCATTCTTGGCCTGGTAAAAGACCGCATTGCCGAAGATGACTGCAAGAACGGTTTTCTGTTCGACGGTTTCCCCCGCACCCTGGCCCAGGCCGATGCCCTGAAAGAACAGGGTGTCGATATCGATGCCGTGGTCGAAATCGACGTCGATGACGATGAAATCATCAAGCGCATGTCAGGCCGCCGCGTGCACCTGCCCTCGGGCCGCACCTACCATGTGGTCTTCAATCCACCCAAAGTGGAAGGCAAGGATGATGTAACCGGTGAAGACCTGGTGCAGCGTGATGACGATAAAGAGGAAACTGTTAAGAAAAGACTTGATGTATATCATGAACAGACCGAGCCGCTTATTGCATACTACTCCGAATGGGCGGCCAGCGGTGATGATAAAGCACCAAAATATTTCAAGATTGCCGGTGTCGGCAGTGTTGAAGATATCCGCGATGCGATTTTCAAGGCGCTGGACAGTTTAAAATAGAATCAATACAAGCCCTGATTTTCTCAGGGCTTTTTTATGCTTACACAACTTACGCAACTTTTTAGGAGAACCTGAAAAATGTCAACTGAAGTCATGATCGCTCTCGTCTGTTCCCTGCTGGGTATAGGCTACGGGGCATATTCCATATTTAGCGTGCTCTCGAAGCCGCTGGGCAACGAGGAAATGGTGCGCATTCAAAGCGCCATTCAGGAAGGCGCGCAGGCCTACCTGAAACGCCAGTACACCGCCATCGGCGCGGTCGGCGTTGTCGTCTTTTTTGTTATTATGTTTGCGCTCAACGCCACCACGGCCGTGGGTTTTGCCATTGGTGCTATTTTCTCCGGTCTGGCCGGCTTTATCGGTATGAACGTTTCCGTGCGCTCCAACTCGCGTACCGCCGAGGCGGCACGTGACGGCATTGCCCCGGCACTGGATATCGCCTTCAAGGGCGGCGCCATTACCGGTATGCTGGTTGTCGGCCTGGCCCTGCTCGGCGTTGCCGGTTACTACGCCATCCTGATCGGTGTTATGGGCATGGAAATGGGCACCGCCCTGCATTCCATGGTCGGCCTGGCCTTCGGTGGCTCGCTGATCTCCATCTTTGCCCGTCTTGGTGGTGGTATCTTTACCAAGGGCGCCGACGTTGGCGCCGATATCGTGGGCAAGGTCGAAGCCGGTATTCCCGAAGATGACCCGCGCAACCCTGCCGTTATCGCCGATAACGTGGGTGACAATGTCGGTGACTGTGCCGGTATGGCCGCTGACCTTTTCGAAACCTATGCCGTAACCCTGGTCGCCACCATGCTGCTGGGCGCTCTGCTGCTGGGTGACAAGGCCGGTGAGCTTGCGGTGACCTATCCGCTGATCCTCGGTGGTATTTCCATTGTCACCTCGGTTATCGGTACCTTCTTTGTGAAGACCACCGATGGCGGCAAGATCATGAACGCCCTGTACCGCGGTACCCTGGTTTCCGCCGTGCTTTCAGCCATTGCCTTCTACTTTGTTACCACCAGCATGATGAGCAACCTGGCCGACTATGCCGCTATGGACCTGTTCTACTCCGCACTGATCGGCCTGGCGCTGACCGTTGCCATGATCGTGATTACCGAGTACTACACCGCCACCGAGTTTGCGCCGGTACGTCGTATCGCCGAAGCATCCACCACCGGTGACGGCACCAACGTCATCGCCGGCCTGGGTGTTTCCATGAAATCCACGGCTGCACCGGTACTGGCTATCTGTGCTTCTATCTGGGGTGCCTACGAACTGGCCGGCCTGTACGGCGTTGCTATTGCAGCGACCTCCATGCTCTCCATGACCGGTATTATCGTTGCCCTGGACGCCTACGGTCCGATCACCGACAATGCCGGCGGCGTTGCCGAGATGGCCGAACTGCCCGAAGACGTGCGTAATACCACCGATGCCCTGGACGCTGTGGGTAACACCACCAAGGCCGTCACCAAGGGTTATGCCATCGGTTCTGCCGGTCTGGCTACGCTGGTACTGTTTACCGACTACACCAATACCCTGGAGCATGCAGGCAAGGCGGTCAACTTCGACCTGTCCAACCACATGGTGATTATCGGCCTGTTTATCGGCGGTCTGGTGCCCTACCTGTTCGGCGCCATGGCGATGGAAGCGGTCGGTCGTGCGGCCGGCGGTATCGTCAATGAAGTACGTCGCCAGTTCAAGGAAATGCCCGGTATTATGGACAAGACCCAGAAACCGGACTACTCCCGTGCGGTTGATATGCTGACCAAGGCAGCCATCAAGGAAATGATTATTCCTTCCCTGCTGCCGATCGCCGTACCGGTTGTCGTTGGCCTGACCCTGGGCGCACAGGCGCTGGGCGGCATGCTGATCGGTACCATCGTAACCGGCCTGTTTGTGGCCATTTCCATGACCACCGGTGGTGGTGCCTGGGACAATGCCAAGAAGTACATCGAGGACGGCAACTACGGCGGCAAGGGTTCCGATGCGCACAAGGCAGCGGTAACCGGCGACACCGTCGGCGACCCGTACAAGG
>DRLE01000194.1 GCA_011051475.1 Gammaproteobacteria bacterium | reverse complement strand
GCCTTTGTTTTTCTACAGACTCAATGAAATCAGGCTTTTTCGGTTTCCGAAACCACATCGATATCGATTTCATGCGCATCTGAAACCGTAACATTCACATGCCCGCCCTTGCTCAGGCTGCCGAACAGGATTTCATCGGCCAGCGGTTTTTTCAGCAGATCCTGGATAACGCGGGCCATCGGCCTGGCGCCCATCTTGGGATCGTAGCCTTTCTCGGCCAGTAACTGACGGGCCTCCTTGCTGACGTCGATGGTGACCTTCTTCTCGTTAAGCTGGGCTTCCAGTGCAACCAGGAACTTGTCGACCACGCTGGACAGGGTATGCGCGTCCAGCGGCCCGAAGTTGACGATGGCATCCAGACGGTTGCGGAACTCGGGGCTGAACATCTTCTTGATTTCCTCCATGCCGTCGAGCTCGTTCTGCTGCTCGGTAAAGCCCATGGAACGGCGCGACATCAGCTGGGCGCCGGCATTACTGGTCATTACCAGCACCACATTACGGAAATCGGTCTTGCGGCCGTTGCTGTCCGTTAATGTGCCGTGATCCATGATCTGCAGCAGGATATTGAAGACTTCCGGGTGCGCCTTTTCGATTTCATCGAGCAGCAGCACGCAGTGCGGGTGCTTGTTGACCGCCTCGGTGAGCAGGCCGCCGTCATCGAAACCGACATAGCCCGGAGGCGCGCCGATCAGGCGCGATACCGTGTGACGCTCCATGTATTCGGACATATCAAAGCGCAACAGCTCGACGCCGAGAATACTGGCGAGCTGGCGGCTGACCTCGGTCTTGCCGACACCGGTAGGTCCGGCAAACAGGAAGGAACCGATGGGTTTTTCAGGATCACCCAGACCGGAACGCGACATGCGAATGGCCGTGGTCAGGGTGGCGATGGCCTCGTCCTGGCCAAATACCACCATCTTCAGGTCGCGCTCAAGATTTTTCAGCGCATCGGTATCCGATGTTGTCACGGTCTTGGCAGGAATGCGGGCGATCTTGGCAATGATGTTTTCAATATCATGCACATTGATGGATTTCTTGCTGGCCTTGTTGCCCTGCAGCTGGCGATTGGCGCCGGCCTCGTCGATAATATCGATAGCCTTGTCCGGCAGAAAGCGGTCCATAATATAGCGCTGTGACAGCTCGACCGCGGCACGCAGGGCGTTATTGCTGTACTTCACATCATGATGTTCTTCAAAGCGGGTCTTCAGGCCCTTGAGAATATCAAAGGCCTCGTCGATGCTGGGCTCTTCAATATCGATCTTCTGGAAGCGGCGCGCCAGCGCGTGGTCTTTTTCGAACACGCTGCGGAACTCGGCATAGGTGGTGGAACCGATACACTTCAGCTCGCCGTTGGCCAGCATGGGCTTGATCAGGTTGGAGGCATCCATAACCCCGCCGGAAGCCGAGCCGGCGCCGATAATGGTATGAATCTCATCGATAAACAGGATGGCGCCCGGGCGCTGTTTCAGCTGCTTGAGCACGCCTTTCAGGCGTTTTTCGAAATCACCTCGGTACTTGGTACCGGCGACCAGGGAGCCCAGATCAAGGGAAAATATCGTGCTGTCCAGCAGCACATCGGGTACTTCCCTGTCGACAATGCGCTTGGCCAGGCCTTCGGCCAGGGCGGTCTTGCCCACGCCGGCCTCGCCCACCAGCAGCGGGTTATTCTTGCGGCGCCGGCACAGAATCTGTACGGTGCGCTCAACCTCGTCCTCGCGACCGATCAGCGGGTCGATCAGACCCTGCATGGCGCGCTGGTTAAGGTTGGTGGTGTAGTTTTCCAGTGGCTGGGCTTCAGCGTCCTGACCACCACTCTGCTCGGAATGATCTTCGAGTTTTTCGGTCTCGTTCGGCACCTTGGTAATGCCGTGAGAGATATAGTTGACCACATCGAGGCGGTTGACATTCTGCTGGCTGAGCAGGTAGACGGCCTGTGATTCCTGCTCGCCGAACATGGCAACCAGCACATTGGCGCCAACGACTTCCTTTTTGCCGGAAGACTGCACGTGGAAAACCGCGCGCTGCAATACGCGCTGGAAACCCAGGGTCGGCTGCACTTCGCCGGCAACAACGTCACCGAAGACGGGGGTATTGTTATCAAGGTATTCCTGCAGCTCGCGGCTGAGCAGGTTGAGGTCCGCGCCGCAGGCCTGCAGCACGACATTGGCGCTGGTATTATCGATCAGCGCCAGCAGCAGATGCTCGACGGTGATATATTCATGCCGTTTTTCGCGGGCATCGTTGAAAGCCTTATTTAAGGATGCTTCAAGCTCTTTACTTAACATGGCACTCTACCCTCTGGTTATACCGTAATACAAAACTGGCCGGAAAACGCTGCAGGATATCAGGCTTCCTCCATGATACACATCAAAGGGTGCTGGTTCATTCGTGAATATTCATTCACCTGATCCACCTTGGTTTCGGCAATCTCGTGGCTGTATATGCCACAAATGCCCTTACCCTTGGTATGCACTGACATCATTACACGTGTTGCCTTTGCGTTATCCATTCCAAAGAACATCATCAACACCTGCACGACAAATTCCATGGGCGTGTAATCATCATTCACCACGATTACCTTGTACTGCTTTGGCGGCTTGACCTTCGGCTGATCTTCTTCAACCGCAAGACCGTCATCGTAATCATGCTCCCAGTCATCGTCAGTACTGTTGAAAACCGGCTGAACCGGCCCTGACTGACAGACTGCCTGATTAAACGCTTCACCTTCAGTGTAGATCAAAGGAATTGTTTTTTCTGAATCACGAATCATTTTTATCGATAAATATTTCAACTTGAAAACATGTAAATTCTACTAACTGCCTGTCTATTTGCAATAATGTGGTCGTATCCCGGCATTTGTTAAATGATCATTAACAATAGGACCACACTATCATACCCGTGTTCCGCAGGCATTAATGACAATACGAGAGGGGGAATACCGGAACCACGGATTGTGGACAGGCCCGGCGCCTGTACTGCGCCACGCAACAGCAATTCTACAGCAGCCGGCCCTTATATAACAGCCCGGGACGGGCCAGCATTAACAGTAGCCTGCCCCGGTTTCCCGCCATGACTAGAATACAAAACCCAGCTGAACGCGGAAAGTATCCTTATTGGCGATATTCTCGTCATCCGTGTACACATATTCCAGATTGATCGGTATCGGCGCTATATTCAACCACAGTGTGTCCAGGGTGACACCCGCGGTGGCCTCATTGACCCCCGTCGTGTATCCACCGAAGCCGGTGATCTCGTAACGGTTATAGCCCAGGTACAGGGCTTCGCGGCGCAGCGAGACCGGGAAAGTAAAATAATACTTGCTGAAGTTGAAGACTTTTTTGACCGAACCACCAAGCTTGCTGACATCCTTTACATAGATCGGGTCATTTTTAAGCCCCGGCATAACCACGGTTGTCAGGTCACTGTTGGCAAGGGCCGAGGCGAGGGAAACCCGGCTTATTTTAATACCCCTTTCATCGGCACTGTTCACTGCATCACTGCTGGAATACTGGCCATTGAAACTGATAAAGAATTCGTGCGGCAGCCCCTGTTGGTAGACACCCCTGCCGCCATAGGCGTTATCACCCCGGTCTTCCATGCCATAGGCCGTGCCTTCCAGTTTGAAGTTGTAATCCATACTCACTCCGAAGTACTTGCTGTTACCCAGGGTGGCGCTGAGTTCCAGGGGCTTGCGGCTGTTTGACTGGTAGTCCTGGAAGTAGCTGGCATCCACGCTACCGTAATAATAGCCGGTGCGCAGGAACGGGATACTGCCCTTTACCGCCAGGCCGTAGTCGCGCCTGTCTTTTTCCACGACGCCCGGCGCCAGCTCGGGCCGGTCATAGATGCCATAGGCCGACAGTGCATAGTTGAGAAAATACTGGCGGTTGGCATAAAACAGTCCGGCCATGCCGTATTCATCCAGGTTGCGCTGCGCGAACAGCGTCAGCGCGTTCATAGTCAGGGGATCGGCAAAATTTGCGCCCAGATAATAGACAAAACCCGCATCCTCGTCATAGCCCATGGCCAGGTCGATACCCGAGTAATGCATGTCCAGCACGGAAGAATAAGGCTCTTCAAGACCGGTCTCGGGCACATCGGCCGGCGGATGTTTGTCGGGACTGGCCTTTTCATAATAATCCTGCTTTTCCATAAACAGGGTAACTTCATAAGGCGCCTGCTTCTGCGCCTCAAGATCAATCAGCAGGTAATGGTAGGCGTCGCTTCCCATGGAAACGGCCACGGCCTGATTATCGCTGATCAGTCTGGCATCGATAATGGTATCCGCCGGGTTCATCAGTGCGAACTCACCGTCTTTAAAGCGATAAAGACCGGAGCCATGCTCGGTATTGGCGATAAAATAGACGGCGCCGTCACTGGCGCCGACCACGAAACCGTAATATCCCCTGTAGCCGGCAAGCGGCTCTTTATTTTTGTAAAGCGTTCGCTGCTTGCCCTTCTGTTTGAAGTAATAAACATCATTGCCACGGATAAAGACCGATGAATTGACCGTGGCGTAGTGCTGGTCACCAATATACAGTTCTGGCTGATCGTAGGAGCGGGCGACATCGAAATAGACCTGCCTGCCGTCAGCCAGGCGGCCTTCGACGAGCTTCGAGCGGGTATCGTCGACCAGGAAACGACGCTGGTCGAACAGGCCGATATACAAGCGCCAGGGATTGACATAGGCGCTGGCCTGGGTGGCATAATCGCCTTCCGGTGTTTTCACCACCTTGCCCTGGCTCAGGGTAGTCACACGAATATCAGCCTTTGGCCGGGGCTGCTTTTTATCAAGCACCACCAGGTCGGGGTATTCACGGCCGCTTTTATTGATAAGGAAATAGATTTCGCCCTCATCATCGTTAAGCGGCGTTAAAAACTGCGATTCGGCCAGCTGCTGGCCATCGGCCACTTTTACCAGGGATGCCTCCTGCTTCATTTCGTCACTCCACTCGGCAAGCAGGGTTTCGAAGTCCTTGCCGAAGTTCTGCAGGGTTATGGCATTGGTCGAGAACGGCCATAACCAGTGACGGGAGCGTGTCAGCCAGAAACGGTTGGTTTTTTCCAGGCCGTAGTTTTCAGCCAGAAAGTACTGAAAATACGAACCCAGGGTGTAATAGTGCGAACCATAGAGAAAGAACAGGTTATCATTGTACACGCGTTCCGGTGTCAGCAGGTCGGCCCTGGCCTGCATAAGCGTCGCAATCCTGAAGCGTCCGCTGTACAGCCTGCCGCCATTACCGTGCCAGCTTTCATTGAGCACGGCATTGCCTTCGTAAAGGAATGCGCTTCCGATCATGTTCGGGCTGGTAAACCAGGGCAGAATGAAAATACCGTTTTTAAACACGGTATGCAATGTGCGTGAGACCGGGTTGTCTTTCGGGTTCATCTGATAGCTATGCGCGGTTTCGTGATAGCTGAGCGTATCGATCCAGGAGGTACTGGAAAAATAATCCGGTATCAGGGCGCCGCCGATGTAAAGCACCTGGCGGGCATAAGGCAAGGGTGTGGTAAAACCGTTGGCGATCTGGTTATAGTCAGAGGCCAGACCGATGCGCAATCTTTCATCCAGCCTGTAGCCGAAGCTGTCCTCATAGGCCGGTTGCAGCAGCATCTGTACATCCGCCGTCTGCTGTGCGATATCCCGGTTTTTTTCGGTATAGATAAGCTCGAAGTTACGGATATCCCGGGTGTAGTAATCCTGGTCATGGGGTACGACATCGTAATTTTGCAGCGCCTGCGCTTCGGCAATACCCAGTAGCGCAAGAATAACCGGCAGAAGAAAAGGCCGGGTAAAAGAAGAAGCTGTACTGATCATTGGTATACGGTCACTACTATTATCCATTATTCACGCATGGCCGCATCACCACTTTAATCCTGGGTGGTAAAATCGAGCACGGTAGCAAGCAGCTCGTTCTTCAGTTTTTTCTCCGCTGCTTTCAATATACGCGCATTGAGCTGGTCGGGACTGCCGGAGGAAACCTTCAGCGGCCAGGACTGGTGACCCAGCACGGTGGAAGCGTCAGGCGCGATCAGTTTCAGTTTCAGCGTACCACGCAGCCAGTGCCAGTCGTCCTGCCTGATCGGCGCCTGGGTTTCCAGGCTGGCCGACAGGCGATAGCCGCTGTTGCCGACACTGAAGCCCGCCGTGGATGCCGCGCCCTGCAGCACGCTTTGCAGACCTCCGACATCGTCACGCTCGACCACGGTCTGAACCGGCAGGGCACGCAGGGCCTGTCGCAGGCGTTCCTGCAAGTCGGCAAGGCTCCACTTCGCCGGCACGCCCCTGCCCTTGACATCGATCACTTTCAGGGTGCGTTGCAGGGCCAGCCGGTCCTGCTGCAGACGGTTGGCCTTTTCCAGATCGGCAATTTTCAGCAGCGGATCACTGC
>DRLE01000193.1 GCA_011051475.1 Gammaproteobacteria bacterium | reverse complement strand
CACAGTACATCAATACCTTCGGCCAGAGCATGCTGCAGCGCTACGGCGAGCGTGTGCACAAGGTTGCCATCGATGCCGGTTTTACCTGCCCCAACCGCGACGGCAGTATCGGCCGGGGCGGCTGCACCTTCTGCAATAATGTGTCGTTCAGCCCCAATGGCCGCCGGCCGGATAATATTGCCGAACAGATTGAAGCCGGCCGCCGGGTGATACGAAAACGCACCGGCGCAAGAAAATACATTGCCTATTTCCAGGCCTATACCAATACCTATGCCGACGTTCGCGAGCTGAGCAGGCTGTATGACAGCGCCCTGCAGCACGATGATGTTATCGGCCTCGATGTCGGCACCCGCCCTGACTGCGTGCCGGATGCGGTGCTCGACCTGCTGGCCGCTTACCGCCAGCAGGGTTATGAGGTCTGGCTGGAACTTGGCCTGCAGTCCGCTTTCGATAAAACCCTGGAACGGGTCAACCGTGGCCACGGCTTTGCCGAATACCGCCAGGCGGTACAAAAAGCCCGCAGCCGGGGTATTCCGGTTTGCACCCACCTGATACTGGGTCTGCCCGGTGAGTCCACACCGCAGCATCTGACTTCGCTGGAACGCGTGCTGGAACTGGGCGTTGACGGTCTCAAGATTCATCCTCTGCACGTGGTCAAAGGCACGCAACTGGCCAATGAATGGCGCCGCGGCGAATACCGACCCATGAGCATGAGCGATTATGTCAGCGATATCGTGGAAATCGTCAGGCGCACACCGCCCGAAGTCATCTTTCACCGCATTACCGGCACCGCCGCTTCCCGCATTCTGCTGGCGCCCCAGTGGTGCTCGCAGAAATGGGCGGTAATCAATGCCATAACCCGCGCCCTGGCGGCTGCGGCACGCCCGCTGCAGCCGTCAGTATCCGAGCGCATTAACGGCGAGCCGGTCATGGCCGCTGCACCCGCATAAGCAACTAAGCATGAAATGAAATAAGGAGAACACAATGGAGCTCGTCTGCCCTGCCGGAAACCTGCCCTCACTGAAGGCGGCCGTTGATAATGGCGCCAGTGCGGTTTATATGGGTTTTCGCGATGATACCAATGCGCGCCACTTTGCCGGCCTCAATTTCGATGACCGGCGCGCGGAAGAAGGCATCGACTATGCGCGCAAAAAAGGCGTCAAGGTCTTTGTCGCCATCAACACCTATCCGCAGCCCGCCGGCTGGCAACGCTGGCAGGATGCCGTTGACCAGGCCGCTGCGCTGAACGTGGACGCGCTGATCCTGGCCGATATCGGGGTCATGGATTATGCCAGCAAGCGCTGGCCCGAACAGCGCCTGCACCTGTCGGTACAGGGCTCGGCAACCAGTGTCGAGGCGATTAACTTTTATCACCAGCGCTTCGCTATCCAGCGCGTGGTGCTGCCGCGGGTACTGTCCATCAAGCAGGTAAAGCAGGTGGCCGGCGAAAGCCCGGTGCCGATCGAGGTCTTCGGCTTCGGCAGCCTCTGCGTCATGGTCGAAGGCCGCTGCCTGCTGTCCTCCTATGTCACCGGGCGCTCACCCAATACCTACGGCGCCTGCTCGCCGGCCAATGCCGTCAGCTGGAATGAAACCCCGGACGGCCTGGAAACCCGGCTGAACAATATCCTTATCGATCGTCATGGCAACGGCGAGAACGCCGGCTACCCCACCCTGTGCAAGGGCCGTTTCAATGTCGGTGGCAATACCTTCTATGCCATCGAGGAACCGACCAGCCTGAACACCCTGGAACTGCTGCCCGAACTGCAGGCCGTCGGTGTTTCGGCGATAAAGATCGAAGGCCGCCAGCGCAGCCCGGCCTATGTCGCCAGGGTCACCCGGGTCTGGCGCGAAGCCATCGACCGTTGCACTGAAAATCCCGAACGTTACCAGGCAGATGCCGAATGGCTGGGCGTGCTGGAGAAACTCTCTGAAGGCTCGCAGACTACTCTGGGCGCCTATCACCGGCCCTGGCAGTGAGACAGACATCATGAACAAAAAACCAAAACTATCCCTCGGCCCCATTCTCTACTTCTGGCCCCGCGAGCAGGTATTCAGTTTTTACAAATCTATCTCGGAAACCGAAGTCGACATTGTCTATCTGGGCGAAACCGTCTGCTCCAAGCGACGCCAGTTAAAACTGGATGACTGGCTGGAGCTGGCCGACATGCTGCAGCAGGCCGGCAAGGAAGTGGTTCTGTCTACCCTGACCCTGCTGGAAGCCGCTTCGGAGCTGTCGACCCTGCGCAAGATCTGCGCCAGCAGCCCTTATACCATCGAGGCCAATGATATGGCGGCGGTGCAGATTCTCTCCGGCAAGAACGCTTTTGTTACCGGGCCCTCGGTCAATATCTACAACCCGCAAACCCTGGCCGTGCTGGCCGAGGCCGGCCTGAAACGCTGGACCCTGCCGGTCGAGCTGGGTCGTGAAACCTTGACCGACATGCACGCCTCGCGCCCCGAAGGCGTGGAAACGGAAGTGTTTGCCTTCGGCCGCCTGCCGCTGGCCTACTCCGCGCGCTGCTTTACCGCCCGGGCCAGCAACCTGCCCAAGGACGACTGCCAGTTCCGCTGCCTGGACTATCCCGACGGTCTGATGCTGCGCACGCGTGACTATGAATCCTTCCTTGTTCTCAATGGCATACAGACCCAGTCGGCCAAAACCCAGAACCTGGTGGCCAGCATGGATGCCTTTATCGAGCTGGGTATCGATGTGCTGCGCATCAGTCCGCAATCGGTCAACACCGGGAAGGTCATCGACCTGTTTCACCGTTGCCGCCAGGGTGAAATCAGCCCGGCACAGGCGGAAGCAGAGATACAGCCCTACCTGCTTTCCGGCGAATGTGACGGCTACTGGCATGAAGAGGCCGGGATGAACCTGGAAGTTGCTCCACCGCAAAAAAACAAACCCGCGCCGAATGAAAAAAAACAGGAATGCGCCTGAGAGCAACCATCTGATGAGCAATACCATGAACAAAAAATACTACAACGCACCCGAATTCAGCAAACAGTACAATCTCGGCAACCCTTTTGACCTTGATGACGACGAGGCCTATCACGCCTGGCTGGATCACAAGCTGGACAATTATCCACAGTCGATTGACGACATTGTTGTCGAGATAAGCGATACCCGCAATCCGAGCAAGGCGGAAATAGATGCCATTACCGCGCTTAACCGCAAGACCAATATGGCCATCTATGCCGGCAATACCGGCAGTGATCCGGACAAGTCGATTGCTTCCGACCTGGCCGCACACTTCGGTCTGACAAACCCTGATGACAATATGGGTGCCGATGACGGCATTACCACCCTGAGGGTCGTCAACGAAGACTGGCACGGCGAATACATTCCCTATACCAACCGCCTGATCCACTGGCACACCGACGGCTACTACAATGCCGCTGACCGGCAGATACAGGCACTGATGCTGCACTGCGTGTCACCGGCTACGGAAGGCGGCGAAAACGCCCTGCTCGATCACGAGATCGCTTATATCCGTCTGCGACAGGCAAACCCTGAATACATTCACGCCCTGATGCAGCCGGACGCCATGACCATACCGGCGAATATCAATAAAAAAGGCGAAGTCATTCGTCCCGACCGCGTCGGCCCCGTGTTCAGTATTATGCCGGACGGCAATCTGCATATGCGTTACACCGCTCGTACCCGCAGCATCAAGTGGAAGCGCAACCGGATAACATCGGAAGCGGTCAGCCTGCTGACAAGTTACCTGAATTCCGATTCACCCTATATCTACCGCGGCACGTTGCAGTCCGGCCAGGGCCTGATCAGCAATAATGTGCTGCATGATCGTTCAGGCTTTACCGATGAAGGCGAGAATAAACGCATGCTGTACCGGCTGCGTTATTTTCAGCGTGTGGCTCACACATAATAACCCTGTTTTGTCATTCTGAGCGTAGTCGAAGAATCTTCTACCACTGTGCAATCAACAGCCTGCGGGACAAAAGATCTTTCGACTTCGCTCAAGATGACATTATTCAAAGCTTCCCTGTCATATCTAAATGTATCAGAATTGCTAAATGAATCGTAAACCTGCCCCGCCAAACAGGCACCGCAAAAAACAGTCCCTGTTTCACTGGCGTGAACAGTTGCTCAGTCGCCGCCGGTTTCTGCTCGCCGCGGCTGGCGGCGGCCTGGCCTGTTTGTTTCCTCTTGCATCCATGGCCGACAAGCAGGCCATGCAGCAAGATCCCTGGCCGGTCATCGATGCCGTGCAACAGCAGCTTTTTCCCGGCGAGCCGGGCATACCCGGCGCCCGCGAAATCAACGCCCTGGGCTATCTGCAATTTGTTGTTAACGATAAAACCCTGCCCCAGGAGGACCGCGACTTTATTCTTCAGGGCACGACATGGCTGCAGGGCATGAGCACAAAAAAATACCGGCGCGGCTTTACTCAACTCAACAATAATGAACGCGAACAGCTGCTGCGCCTGATTGCCGGCAGTGAGGCCGGCGAAAACTGGCTGTCGACCCTGCTGCTGTATATTTTCGAGGCCCTGCTTAGCGACCCGGTTTACGGCGGCAATACCGGCGAGGCCGGATGGCAATGGCTGGCGCACACGCCCGGTTTTCCACGACCGCCGGCGGATAAGACCTTTGTGCAGCTACTTAAGATCTAGCCTGCCTTCCGTGCTCCGGGATTTTAAAAAACTGGCCGCAAAGAACGCAAACAAAGCGAATACATCATTAGCAGGCCTAACAGTAATAATTTGTGGAAGCGGAATTTTATTCCGCGAATGTTACAGGTGGGTGGCTGTTCACGAAATTGTCCGCTCCCACGATTCATCACGTCCACGCCAGGCATTAAGGCATTTGCTCTTTTTTGCGCCCTTTGCATCCTTCGCGGCAAAACTAACGAACAAACAACACAACCTCTATGAACGATTTTGATATCTGCATTATCGGCAGCGGCGCCGGCGGTGGCCCGGTGGCGCTGACACTGGCCGAGGCCGGTTACTCGGTTCTGGTACTGGAAAAAGGCCCGTGGTTTCGCGAACAGGATTTTTACAAGGATGAACTGGCCTGCTGCCGGCGCAGTGTTTACACGCCCGATCTGCGCGATGAGCAGCATGTCATCGAGGATCTGGAAGACGGACAGTGGCAGGCCACACCCACGTCGGAATCGGGCTGGGATTTCTGGAACGGCAACTGCGTCGGTGGCTCCAGTAATTTCATGAGCGGTTTTTTCCATCGTCTGAAGCCGGTGGACTTTCACCAGCTTTCCGAGTTCGGTCCCATCGACGGCGCCAACCGGGTTGACTGGCCGATCAGCTATAACGATCTTGCGCCTTACTATGACCGGGTGGAACACGAAGTGGGCGTGTCCGGAAAATTCGAAGCACATAAAAATATCGAACCGCGCAGTGGCGACTTTCCCTATCCACCAACCCGTGAACATATTGTTTCCTCATGGATTGACAGGGCCTGCGACAAACTGGACTACCACAGCCTGCGCGTGCCGCGCGCCATTCTGTCAGAGCCGGAAGGCAAGCGGCGAAGCTGCGAATATTCGGGTTACTGCGGCAGCTACGGCTGCTCATCCGGGGCCAAGGGCAGCTCGCGCGCCGCCCTGCTCGATCGCGCCGTGGCCACTGGCAACTGCGAGATCCGGCCGCACAGCAAGGTCATTCGCCTGCGCAGCGACAGCAGGAAAAAAGTCACCGCGGTGGAATATATCGATGGCAAAAACAAAACGCACAGGGTTCAGGCAAACACCTATGTCGTTGCCTGCCAGGCCATCGAAACCGCCCGCCTGCTGCTTTACTCCACCGGCCCCGCCTTTCCCGATGGTCTGGCCAATAATAACGGCCAGGTGGGCAAAAACCTGCTGTTCTCGGCGGGCGGTTCGGGCAGCGGGGATTTTGAGTTTGACAGTATCAGGCCCGACCAGCTTTCGCCGTTTCGACAGCTCGGTCCCTTTGTAAACCGCGCCCTGGACGACTGGTATACCATTAACGACAAAAAGCTGTCAGCCGCGCCGCTTAAAGGCGGCATTGTCGAATTCCTGTTTTCCCACCCCAACCCGACCAGCCGGGCAAACAGCCTGAAATGGGATGATGACAAACTGCTCTGGGGAAAACCGCTGAAACGCAAACTGGAAAGCTGGTTTACCACCGACCGCACCCTGCGCTTTGAAGTCTTCAATGACTGGCTGCCCACCGATAACTGCTTTGTCAGCCTGGACCCCAGGGTGAAAGATCGCTGGCAGACACCGGTGGCAAAAGTGCGCATCGGCTACCACCCGCACGATCTGAAAATCGGCCGCTATCTGGCCGACAGGGGTGAACAGGTATTACAACAGATGGGCGCGGTGCGCATTGATTCCAGCGTCAGCGGCGCACCCCCGGCCAACCTGGTGGCCGGCGGCTGCCGTTTCGGCAATGACCCGAAAACCTCGGTACTGGACAAGGACTGCCGGGCGCATGAAGTGGAAAACCTGTTCGTTACCGACGGCAGCTTTATGCCCACCGGCGGCAGTGTGCCCTATACCTGGACGATATATGCGAATGCATTTCGGGTGGCGGATATTATTAAAGGCGGGTAAAGCTTGATTGCACCACAGAGGACACAGAGGTCACAGAGTTTTTATAGTTGCTTCGCTGTTCTGTCGGTGCGAATACATTCGTACATGAGGAAACTATGGTCTGCTGTTCGAATAAATTCGAACCACAAGAATAAAAAAACAGATTATCTCTGTGACCTCTGTGTCCTCTGTG
>DRLE01000192.1 GCA_011051475.1 Gammaproteobacteria bacterium | reverse complement strand
GCTTGGCCAGGGCGGCGTTCTTCTCCAGCAGCTGGTCGATGAGCGCCGGGCTCTTGCCGGGGTGCAGGGTCTCGTACAGGCTCACCCAGTCGGGGCGGAAGGTCTGGGTGTGGTAATCCCACTCGTGGTAGTGGCGCGGCGGCAGACCGTCGGTTTCCAGTTCCTCGGCCTTGACGTCACGGTTGTCCTCGAAGGCTTCCTCCTCGTCACCTTCCTCGATAAAGATCCACATATGGCGGTTATCGTCGCGGTAGTCCACCTCGGTGTTCTCAAAGCGGATATTGGGCAGCTGGTCGCTCTGCCGGCGGGTGCGGGCAATAAAGGAAATGGCCAGGTCGGCCATGGTTTTGGTATCGCTGCCGTCTTTTTCCACGGCAGCAAAAAATTTATCCACGGTTTCCAGCACATGCTCGTTTTTATAGCCGTGGTTTTCATCGAGAATGGCGCGTGAGAGCATGGCCAGGCGATGACGGATGCAGGATTCCTTTTCCTCATGGCAGTCGCCTTCCACCGGCACCGGATGCAGGGCCTGCAGCATTTTGCGCATGCCGGGATATTCCTTCATCATCAGGTACTCCACCCGCGAGTCTTCCAGGTGTTCGATGGCCAGGCGCTGGAAGGGACTGAAGTTGTCGGCAATAATCGCCGTAGTCCAGCGCCGGTGCGCGGCGATATGGGCAATGGTCACGCGGTAGCGGTCGAGGCCGCTGACAAAGCCATTGGGGCCGTCGTAGTCGTCATACACATCGGGCACACGAATACCGAGGTGGTCGTAATAGGGTACCGGCTTGCGCAGCTCGTCGAAACCCAGGGAATAGGGTACGAAGTAGGACTCGTCTTCCCACATGCTGCGCAGATACATGTCCAGCTTGCGCTCGTGGTCCATAAACAGGGTGCCGTGACGTTCGCGCTGCAGCATGGCCTTGCTGTCGGCCGACTGCAGGCTGAAGTAGTCCTTCTGCCGCTCCGGGTGTTTCAGATAGTTACGGGTGCCGTATTCGACCCAGTTTTTCAGGCCTTCCAGCGAGAGCTGATTGAGCAGGTAGGGAATCTGTTTCAGCAGCTCCGGAAAGCCCTGGCTGGAGTGCGTCTTGTGATGGCCATGCACCGAGGTCGTGGTGGTTTCCATCATCTCGAACAGAATGTCGAGAAAATGCTGCATCTGCTCCAGTGAGCCGAGACGGCGCGAGGCTTCGGGCAGGCACTGCATAAACGGCGGGATGGCCTTGCCATTGGGCGTGCGTGACAGGTCCCAGACGGCCTTGGAAACGATTTCCAGAATCGGCTCGCCGACACGCTGCGCCATTTCCGGCATTTCCTCCAGGTAGATCGATACCGGCTCCCAGCCACGCCCGATCATGCAGATCAGCGAGGCACCGGAGAAATAGTCGTCGATACCCTTGTTGCTCAGATTGCGCAGCGCGTCCTTGACGTAGTCTTCAAAGCATTCTTCAATCTGCTCGAAGCTGCACTTGAGCTTTTCGCGGTATTCCTGTAATTCGGATTCTTGCATATTTTTATTTACCACAGAGGACACGGAGGACACAGAGATTATTATTGTTTAAAAAACAAATATAAGGTTTTTCCTCTGTGCTCTCTGTGTCCTCTGTGGTGAAAGTTTTTTATCTTTTAACCAAAAATGCTGTCGATGGAATGGTCCAGCGTGCTGCGGATATCGGCATCGTCGGTAATCGGCCGCACCAGTGCCATGCGGCAGGCGCGTTTGGCTTCGATGCCTTTGTTCATCAATGTCGCGGCATAGACCAGCAGGCGGGTGGAGATGCCTTCGTCGAGGCCGTGGCCCTTGAGGTGGCGCGCGGCGTGGGCGATCTTCACCAGCTTCTCGGCGGTATCCTCATCGATACCGGCTTCTTTGGCAACAATGGAAGCTTCTGTTTTCGTTTCCGGGTAGTCGAAGTCCATGGCGGTAAAGCGCTGCTTGGTGGATTGTTTCAGATCTTTCAGCAGGCTCTGGTAGCCGGGGTTGTAGGAGATGACCAGCTGGAAATCCTCGTGTGCATCAACCAGCTCGCCCTTCTTGTCCAGCGGCAGGGTACGACGGTGGTCGGTCAGCGGGTGAATCACCACGGTGGTGTCCTGGCGGGCCTCGACGATCTCATCGAGGTAGCAGATGGCGCCGATGCGCGCGGCAATGGTCAGCGGGCCGTCCAGCCAGCGGGTACCATCGGCATCGAGCAGGTAACGCCCGACCAGGTCGGAAGCGGTCATGTCCTCGTTACAGGCAACGGTGATCAGCGGCTTGCCGAGTTTCCACGCCATGTGCTCGATAAAGCGTGATTTACCACAACCGGTCGGGCCCTTGATCATGACCGGCAGGCGCGAGGCGTAGGCGGCTTCATAAAGCTCGACTTCATCTTCCTGTGCTTCGTAGAAAGGTTCTTCTTTTATTTTGTATTGTTCGATGTCTATATCAGTCATTTTAAATACCTTTTTAAAGGACAAGATTTTTCACCACAGAGGACACGGAGGTCACAGAGTTTTTTAATTGTTAATTAGCTATTCGTTTTATGCCATGTTTCAGGCGTAAGGTATTAAAGTTG
>DRLE01000191.1 GCA_011051475.1 Gammaproteobacteria bacterium | reverse complement strand
TACTGATACAGGTGAGTTCTATACGGTTTATACCACAATGATCCTGCCTAATTTAACTGCCAATCCTGCAACCAAAGGCGTGTTAGTGAATATCCCGGATGTTAAATCCATTCCTTTCTTTACCACCGTTCCTTATAACGCCATTCCTCTGGATCAGGCAACGGCGGATACATTGAATCAGGCTTATTCTGCATACAATGCCGCAATTCAGAATCCGGCCTTTGGGCTTTCGGCCGATGAGATTGCCAAACGTACAATCAGTTTTTCTGCAGGACAGAATGCCATTGTTATCGAAGATGAAACGCTGACAAACCTGGCCGGCTTTGATCCGGCCCTGCTGAGCATGCGCCAGGCGACTGCCGAAGACCTGATTCTGCTACCTGCAAGCGCCTATCTCGGTACAGAAGATCCTAATTCGGCAGGTGATACACCGCCTTCAGGCAAGCCCTGGGGACTGGGTACGCCGCTGGTTGATGCTGATGTACTGATTCCTTCGGAAATCCAGGCCATCGATACCGCCCGTACTGCATACAATACGACCATCAAGGATGCCGCGGACAATAATGACAACCTGGTACTCTATGATGCCGCTGCCATGATGGAGGCGCTTAAGGCATCCGGTATCAGTTTCGGTACCGGCTCGGTTACCGGTGACTTTGCAAAAGGCGGCGCCTTCTCACTCGATGGCGTGCACCCGACAGCCCGCGGTTATGCCCTGATTGCCAATGGTATTGTCGATGCAATCAACGCCGGTTTTAACGCCAATGTGCACAAGGTCGACCCGGTTAACTATCCAACAATCTTTTTGAAGTAGGGGATAATGCTGCATAAAAAACGCAACATGACTGCTTATAAAAACAAGGTGATATTCATATGATGACGATGAAGAATTCTTTTGCAAAAACACTGCTCGCAGCCTCTATTGCGAGTATCTCCTCTGCTTCCATGGCGGCCTCCTTCCAGTTGATCGAGCAAAGCGCCAGTGGTCAGGGTTCGGCATATGCCGGCGCGGCCGCGCTGGGTGAGGATGCCAGTACCATTTATTTCAATCCGGCGGGTATGACGCGCCTGCCCGGCCAGCAGATCGTTGTGGCCGGTCATATCGTGGCGCCTGTCGCCGAGTTTACCAACAAGGGTTCGACCGATGCGCTGGGTGGCCCTTTGACCGGCCCCGAGTCCAATACCGGCGATCCTGCCTTTGTGCCCAACTTTTATTATTCTGCCGAACTGCCGAATGATACCTATGTCGGTGTCGGCGTGAATGTGCCTTTCGGCCTGTCAACCGAATATGATGATGGCTGGGTCGGTCGTTACCATGCGCTGCGCAGCGAGATTGCCAGCGTAAACATTAATCCGTCCATTGCCTGGAAGGCCACAGACAAGGTGTCCATCGGCTTTGGTGTCAGCATTCAGTATATGACGCTGGAACTGACCAATAATCTGGATTCGGCGCTGGTCTGTAACAATATTTCCTCTAACCTGCCGCCTGCGGCCAAGCCGGGTGAACCGGGCTGCGGCACACTGTCGCCAAATACCCCGTCCCTGGACAGTTCATCCAAGCTGACGGGCGACTCCACCGAGTTTGGCTGGAACACCGGCATACTGATTGATGTTGATGAAAATATGCGTCTGGGTATTGCCTATCGTTCGGCCATCAAGCACAAGGTATCCGGTGATGCGGAATATAATCTTGATCCGACCCTGAAGGCCGAAACCGATTATTTCAAACAGATTACCGGTTTTAATATTGTGCAGAACACCAGCCTCGATGCTAATGCTGAGCTGCCTGATACCCTGTCCCTGAGTTTTGTCAGCAAGGTGAATGACAGCTGGACAGCGTTGTTCGACTATACCTGGACCGGCTGGAACAAGCTGGATACCATTGTTATTCGCCAGCCCGGCGGTGTACCCGGACAGGAAGCCACGCTTGACCTTGCCTATAAAAATACCAGCCGTTACTCAATCGGTGTCAATTATCGCCACAGCCCGGCGTGGCTGTTCCGTGGTGGTCTTGCCTATGATGAAACCCCGATTCGTTCTGCAGAGAATACCTCTGCCCGTATTCCCGGTAATGATCGAACCTGGCTGAGTCTGGGTCTGGGCTGGACGCCTGCAAGCAGCTGGTCAATCGATGTGGCTTACACTCACCTGTTTATTGCTGATACCGATATTAATAACAGTCCGGGCGCTACCGCCTCTGGCGCAACGCTTTCGGGCGAGTATCAGTCAAAGGTTGATATCTTCAGTGTGCAGGGTAACTTCTATTTCTAATAATACTGTAAATGTTAACCGAGCCCTCTTCGGAGGGCTTCTTTATGTACAGGATGTACGGTATGCCGCGGTGCCACGGATGGCAAGGAGCGGCGATGGTGGTGCCGCCCATGTCTGAATCGGGTGCCGGACCTTGTAGGAGTGAGAGTCTGGGCTTACAGCCGTAGTTTCCAGCTTGGCGCTTCTTTATCATTAATCAGGCCATGTTGCAGTAACCAGTCACGGGCATCCTCGGCATCCTGCTCAAACCATCGTTGCGCACTGCCCAGGCGAAAGGAATAGCCCCATTCGTCCATATCCCTGAACATGCGCTCACGTTTCATTTCAGGAATAAAATCGGCGAGCAGGATTTGCAGGTAGCAGGTGCTGTCTTCCTCGATGGCGGTTTTGCCGCCGGCATCGGTGTGCAGCCTGGCGCGGCGCTGCTGGTTCATGCAGATATAATGACAGCCTTCGTGCAGGGCGGAATGCACCGGGGTGTCGCGACGGATATACAGGGTGTTTTTTATCAGACCTGCCTCTGGCGCCTGCCAGAAACTGCCGGGGATGTCGGCATGGTCGGCAACCTGCTCTATTTGCAGGCCGTAGGGCGTGAATAACGTCGTGAGTCGTTGTTGCGGGATGTCCTGGCAAAGAAGTACGGGCATGGTTTTATTTTATCCGCGAATGAACGCTAATAAACGCAAATATTTCTTTCTGTCATTACGAGCGATAGCGAAGTAATCTCGTTCAGTAGCCAGGCCGGCCAGATTGCCGCGTCGCTGTCGCTCCTCGCAATGAC
>DRLE01000190.1 GCA_011051475.1 Gammaproteobacteria bacterium | reverse complement strand
TAACAAGACGCGCTATGGCCGTACGTTTCTGCACAGACAGCTCCGCCAGCCAGCGCTGCTGTACCTGCCCGGCGGGTAACTGACCATGACCATCGCCTGACATCCTGTAATAATAAATATAGATCTGCTTCATTACGGATACGCCCTGCGCAAAGCGGGCTTCATAACGGCTGAACAGATGACGGCATAATTGTGAAGGACAGGCATGGATTAGCACTTACAGCATTTTATAATTCATGTAAGATGCATTATATATTGTTTCGAACATCCACAGCTTTATTTCCATGACTTCAGCGGAACAGCATTTACCCGAAACACTGGCTGCCATTGACCTCGGCTCCAACAGCTTTCACATGATTGTCGCCCGCCTTGAAGACAGCGGTACGCTTTCCATTATTGACCGCCTGCGCATGAACGTTCGTCTCGGTGCCGGCCTGGACGAACAAGGTATTATCGACCAGGCCGCACAGGAGCGTGCCTTTGCCTGCCTGGAAACCTTTGCCCAGCGCATCCGTGATCTGCCTCAGGCTGCGGTGCGCATTGCCGGCACCAACACCCTGCGTGTGGCGAAAAATGCCGCCGCCTTTGTCGCCCGAGCGGAAGAGATTCTGCAGCACCCGATAGAAATCATCGGTGGCCGCGAAGAGGCACGCCTGATCTATCTCGGCGTGGCCCATGGTCTGGCTGCAGGCGAGGGCAGGCGTCTGGTCGTGGATATCGGTGGCGGCAGCACCGAGCTGATTATCGGCCGCGGTATGCAACCACTGCACCGGGAAAGCATGTACACCGGTTGCGTCAGCATCAGCCGGCGTTTTTTTAATGACGGTACGGTAACGGCCAGGGCCATGAAAGCCGCGGAAATCGAGGCACAACTGGTCTTTTTCTCGCAGGCTGCCAACTTCAACGCAAGTCACTGGGACGAAGCCATCGGCTGCTCCGGCACCATCAAGGCCATCCGTAATATTGTGCATGATGAAGGCTGGTGCCTTGATGGCATCAGTTTCAAATCACTCAAACGCCTGCGCAAGGCGCTGCTCGATGCCGGACATGTCGACAGGGTGAAACTGGCCGGCCTCAGTGACAGCCGCAGGCCCGTGCTTGCCGGTGGTCTCTGCGTCCTGCATGCCGTTTTCAAGGCACTTAAAATCGAACAGATGCAGGTCTCGGAACAGAGCATGCGTGAAGGCCTGCTTTATGACCTGGTCGGCCGTATCACCCATCATGATGTGCGGGATGCCACCGTTGAAACCGCTATCAGCAAGTGGCGCGTCGATGCACCACAGGCCCGGCGCGTAACCGACACGGTGGCCGAACTGTTTGATATGGCGGCGCCTCAATGGTCACTCGACAGCGAACAGCTGCGCCCCTTGCTGCGCTGGGCCGCAACCCTGCACGAGGTCGGGCTGCAGATCTCTCATAATAACTACCACAAGCACGGCGCCTATATTCTGCAGAATGCCGACCTTCAGGGCTTCTCCCGGCAGGAGCAGGCCCTGCTGGCCGCGCTGGTGCTGTCACATCGCAGCAAGTTCCGCAGCGGTGAGTTTAAACAGCTGATGAAACCCTTTGCAAAGGCCGGTGCGCAAATGTGCATGCTGCTGCGTCTTGCCGTGCTGCTGCACCGGGGACGCACGGAACAGCAGCTGCCCGGGATTGGCATCGAAGCCGGGAAAAAGGCATTGTCACTGACTTTTCCGCCAGGCTGGCTGGACGAACACAGTATGACGCTGGCCGACCTGATCAGGGAGGTTAACTATCTCCATGCCGCCGGCTACCAGCTACGTTTTGAATAAGCTATCACTGCTTCTGCCGGTTTTCCTGCTGCCTGCCCTGATCGCCTGCAGCACCAGCCCCAGGGGTGAATTCAGGCCGCTACCGGTCGAATCCGGCAAGGCCAGCGTCTACGTCTACCGACCGAAGCATTTCAGCAACGCCCTGTACGCGCCGGAACTTTTTATCAACGATGCTTTTCGCCTGCAGATTAAAAACGGGCGCATGCTTCACTTTTCCCTGCCCGCGGGCGAGACCCGTTTTGAGCTGAAAAGTGATTACAGCACCGCCGGTAACAGTCGGCTTGGCCTTGATTTACAACCGGCAAAGACTTATTTTATACGCATAGATACTTCTCTGGCGCTGGATGACGGCGCCGGCTATAAACCCTACAGGCGTGGTTTTATACTGCTTGAAGTGCCGGCCCAAAAGGCCTATGGTGAAATTGCTGAATGTTGCCAGCCTTCAGGCTCGGCCGGCGATAAGGCATTGGCGGGCCCTGAAAACGGTGAAGCAACACAAAAACCGGCAGCAAGCCGGTTTTCAACCGAAAAAACCAGCAATCCCTTTTCACACTAACAGGATACGCTATGGATGTAAGCACATTGTTTTTCGTCTGGCTGGCCACCGCTATCGGTCTGGGCTTTGCCTGCCTGATAGTGCCCGGCATCAAGGCTGAAAACCTGACGGCGTTTGCTATTGCCGCATGCGTACTTGGCCTGATCAATGCCTTTATCCGTCCCGTTCTCTGGTTTCTGACCATGCCGCTGACGGTTGTCAGTTTTGGCCTGTTTGCCCTGGTGATCAATGCGCTGATGATAATGCTGACGGCTTCGATTGTTCCGGGCTTTGAGGTAAAAGGCTTTGGCAGTGCTTTCCTTGGCGCACTGCTAATGGCCCTTCTGGGCATAATAGGACTGATTGCCCTGCCACTGCTGACCGGGGCGGACATTAACTGGTATTACTATGAACAGCACATGCAGATGCATCCCTGAATGCGCCGGAAAATCCTGCGCGCTTATTCGCCGCGTGATTTCTTGATAAACATACTGAAAAGATAGGCCATCATTACCAGCATAAAAACAATAACACCAACGGTGAGCCAGCCGGTCATGTCATTAAACAGTTCACTGAAAACACGCATTACATACCTCCGGATAAAATTCAGGGTCTGCGAAGCAGTTTAATCCAGAACCGGTGCCATAACACTGATTCATATCAATCCGCCCGCCTTTTTCAATGCCATCCAACTTCCGTGAGTTAAGTTATAATCTAGCGGTAACGAATGCAAGCCTTTTTATTCATTAGGGCCTGTTAACACTAAATCAATAGGCTCTGTTGCACCAGAAAAAGCGCCAATCAAGGCGCGAGGAGTGAAGTTTGGTTACGCCTAATAAGCGACGAGCAACGAAAAGTGGTGTTTTTTCTGGCGTAACCCGGAGGGCTGTGCCGCTTTTTCCGCCCAGCCGCGTTATCATTCGCTCATGTAGAATGACTACACATCGCTCATTCTGCCTTGCTGGACAAAAAAAGCGGCCCAGCAGAGCCTATTGATTTAGTGTTAACAGGCCCTAAACACCAACACACCATGAGACAATAAAATGGAATTTTTCAGCGAAGTCCCCGTCAGACCCGACCCTGATACTATCAGACAACAGCTCGTTATCGACAAACTGCCTGCCCTGTGCGACTCCATCGATACAGTGCTGGCCGACCAGGGCGATAGTGGCAGAATTTACTGCCTGTGGGGGGAATTCGATATCAGACGCGAGGAAATTCGCAACGGCGTCCGTTTTTCCCTGAGTAGCTGCCCGAATGCACTGGCCTGGACCATAACACGGGACGATGATGAGCAGGACCTGACGCTGCACTGCACCATAAATACGCATGCGCCGGACGGCGACTTTATCGAGTCCATCGAACTGTTTCTCGACGACTGGGCCAGGGGGCTGCAGCAGGTTTTTGGTAATGCCTAGGCTGGCTGGCATACTGCGGGCACATAACCGCGCCGGCGATGATACGGCACATTTTTCCCGCCTGCTTAAACAGCAGCTTGCCGAGCTTGATCCCGCCCTTCTGCCCCTGCAGCAGGGTCTTCAGCACAGCAGCTACGCGCTGGACGATCAGCTGGATTTTGTTCTGCTTGATACCCGGACAAACCATGACACCCTCGTGCTCAGGGTCGGTATTTTCTATCAGGGCATTGTCGCGGGCTGCAGCTGTGCAGACGACCCCACGCCAACGGATAGCGTGGCTGAGTCCTGCGAGGTAAAAATCAGTATTGACCGGCAGAGCGCTGAAACCGTCATCAGCCTGCTGAATCCGGCGTGACGAGCGGCCGCCCGTTTATTCGGCTATAAGCTGGTTGATGATTTTAATAACTTCGGGATGATCAAACTCACGGCCACCCACGGCGCGATAACGAACAACACCTTTTTTATCCAGTAAATAGGTCGTCGGCAGGCCGCGTACATTATAGGCCCTGGCCACCTCGCTCTTCTTGTCAAAAACAATTTCAAATGTCGGGTCTTCCGGCAGGGAGCCGGTAAAGGCAAACACCTGGTCCTCATCTTCCATCTGGTTGACCGCCAGTACCTTGAACGCTTTGGTATCGACAGCTTTCTGCAGGCGCTCCATCGACGGCATTTCGCGTACGCAGGGCGGACACCAGGTCGCCCAGAAATTCAGCAATATGACCTTGCCGCGAAAATCTGACAGTCGAACATCCTCTTCATCCATGTTTTTCAGGGTAAAGTCCGGCGCCTTTACCACCTGTCCTATCGGTTTAAGGTTATGGCTAAGCGGGGGCTGCTGCCAGTCCGCGCCAGCCGGAAGTGATGTCAGGCAGAAAAGAAGCAGTAAAAAGGCAGGGGATTTATTCATGGTTGTCAGTCTCAAGGGGCAGTGTTTCCGGTGCGCAACGCATGTTTTTAATAACGCCTTCATGTGCAACGCCATCCAGTTTCCAGGTATAGATAAAATCAAACGCCGATTCACGCGGCAGCTTTATGGTGGTAAAACCCTGTTGCCAGTCTCCTTCGGCAAACTCACCGATGTCCGGCAGCAGTGTCCAGGAAAAAACGATACCGGCTTTTTCCCATTCCTCCAGCCACTGGGTCTTGGTTTTAACCGGCCAGGTTTTACCGTCCCGGGTACGGTAACGCCAGTCTTTGACCCGGTAACTCAGGTGCTGGTTCGATGTATTCTTTAAAATTGTGCCGAAAACACAGTATGAAGCAATCCTTTCGATTTCATTCTTCGGGAAATTCTGCTTGCCATATACCGCGCGTACAAAATCAGGAACAAGCTGAATAAGTTCGATACTGAAACCGTCATCGTCCACTTTCCAGGTATACAGACCGCTCTGCGGATTTTTATGCAGCTTTACATCGGCGGCGATCGCCGTTTGTGCCGCAAGGACAAGCGAAAGCAGAAACAGCGATTTTTTCAGTCCCCGGATATATCCCGTTTTCATATAATCACTCCCTGTGAACCTTTATAATCTTGAGTGCAGGTTCGTTGAGCATTTCATTATCGTTAAAACCGGACACCAGCAGCACCCGGTTACCCGTGCGCATCAGTTTGAAATGTTTGCTGATTTCCTGGCTCAGCACCTGCCAGTTGCGCACCTTTTCCTCTTTCATTAAAAACGGCAGGATGCCCCAGTGTATGGCCAGCTTGCGACAGGTGACAAGCTGCGTGGAAACACCCAGCAGGGGTGAACTTGGCCGCCGGGCGGACAGCACGGCAGCAGTATGCCCGCTGCGAGTCGGTACCAGTATACCCTGCAACTTCAGGTCCTGCGCCAGGGTACAGGCGGCATGGGCAATCGCCTTGCGCGAAGACGGGTGTTCATCACTGTGATACAGGTCCTCCCCGAAACGGTTGCTCGCCCACTGGTTACGCTCGATTTCCCGCAGTATGCGATCCATGATTCTTACCGTTGTCACCGGGTATTTGCCAACGGCCGTTTCCGCGGAAAGCATGACTGCGTCGGTACTTGAGAGGGCGGCGTTGGCCACATCGCCAACCTCGGCGCGAGTCGGGCGCGCATGCGTAATCATGGATTCCATCATCTGCGTGGCGACAATGACCGGACGGTGATGATAACGCGCCCGGTTAATCAGATCTTTCTGTATCAGCGGCACCTGCTCGGCCGGCAGTTCGATACCGAGATCACCGCGGGCAATCATAATACCGTAGGCATTCTTCACGATTTCGTCGATATTGCTGATGGCCTCGGGCTTTTCAATCTTGGCAATAATCGGCAGCTCCCTGTCCATACGATGCATGTATTTTTTCAGATTGATTATGTCCCTGGCGCTGCGCACGAAGCTCAGGGCGACATAATCAGCGCCCAGACGCATGGCAAGTTCGACATCTCTTTTATCTTTCGCGGTCAGGCTGGATGCCGACACGCTGGAGTCGGGCAGGTTCAGACCCTTGTTGTCCTTCAGTTCACCACCGTAGACAACCTTGCAGACAACATCCTTGCCCTTTATCTCGACTACGCGGCACTCCAGGTTGCCGTCATCCAGCAGGATACGATCACGCGGTTTTACGTCCTTGTACAGCTGGCGGTACTGCGAAATAATATAGCCTTCGCGTCCGATACCGGCACGACAGCTGATAATCACTTCACTGTTTTTTTTAAGCGTAATACTGCCGTTTTCAAAACGGCCGACGCGGATTTTCGGCCCGCATAGATCCATAAGGATGGCAATATGTGCGTCCATTTTTTTCGCGCAGCGGCGTATACGCTCAAACACCTTTTCATGCTGCGCGTGCTCGCCATGTGACATATTCAGGCGGAAGACATTGACGCCCGCCTTTATCAGGTCAGCAATATTTTTGGCATGGTCGGTCGCCGGACCGATGGTGGCAATGATTTTGGTCCGGCGCCAGCGAAGGGATACTTTCTGGTGGCTTTGCATTAAGTGACTTTAATTGCTCTTATTGTCGCAAACGGTGCCTCGTCATTGCGGGCGCAGCGAAGCAATCTCGTTCAGCAGACAACTTGTGCCGGATTGCTTCGCTGCGCCCGCGGACGTCGCCGCCTGCTTTTATTGTTCTTTATGAATCCAGTCAGCGCCGATGGTACCTTGCAGACGCTGCAGGTAGGATTCGCTGTTTACCCACTCCAGCATCTGTTCGGCATTCTCGATCTGCCCCTGCAGCTCGGCCCACAGCTCGGTTTCCGACTCGTTGATCTCATCCATTTTCTGTTCGATGTAGTCACGGTTCATCTGCCACAGAGCAGCATCACGCTGCTGCTTGATCTTCAGGCGCTCGTTGTACCAGTCACTGGCCAGCAGGTATTCACGGGTAAACATTTCCCGGATTTCCGGATCATCCGCGGTTTTACCCTGGTAGCTGCCCTCGGCCATAATATACAGAATGGCTTTCAGCGGCGGGCAGGCATCGTGAATGGTACCGTCATCGATATAGGCCTGCGCCACTTTTTGCTGGGCTTCGACAATATTGTTAATGCCGTCAACATAGGCATCCATACCCTGGGTTTCCGGACGCAGCATTTCTTCATCGAAAACAATGGTCGGGCTGTCGAACACCTTGCCGAAGAAGGCATGCACGAATTTTTCGGTAATGCGGTAGCCGAGCCGGCTGGCCTGCACCTTCTGGCCCTCGTATTCAAAATCCTCGATTTTTTCCAGGTGGCCGTTTTCTATCAGGTATTTCGGGTCACGGTCACGAATCGGCAGGCGACACCATATTTCAGGTATGAGCATGCTGATATCATGATCAATGCGTCGGCGCTCGCCGATATAACCGGCGGCCGAAGAATAACCGGCATAGTCACACAGAATAAAGGATACCAGGGCATTGTTCAGGTCAGCCGTGGTCGACAGCGCATTGAACGGGCCCTTGGTCAGCGCGCCTTCCGATCCCGCACCGGTCGTGGATGGCGACTTGCCGGTCAGACTGCAGATAATATCCATAAACAGTTCCGGCAGCTCCTGGTAGTGAATCGGATTGTATACCGCCAGCGGGCGTATGCCGGCCTTCAGGTCGCGCGGATTATTGCGTCGCCCCTGTAATACCGCGTTAACCGGAAAGTAGACCGGGTCCTGCAGTGTCAGACCGCGAGACAGGCGCGTACCCACCTGCGCCAGGTAGGAGTTACGCGGATTGGCCAGATCGGGGCGCACCTGCAGGTAACGCACGTTCTTGCTCGGCTTGCCGTCAACCAGCCGCGGGTGCGCGGAAGAAACGAAATAGCTGCCTTCCTCGGCCTCTGCCGCGCGGCGGATAAGATCCTGCATGGGCTGTGAATAGTTCTGGAAGTGTATGGCGTCTTCCACCAGCTCGCGCGCATCGGCCGGCGTCAGCGGCTGGAAGTTGGAAATAAAATTGCCGTCTTCGGCCAGATCGGCTTCCGTCTGCGTGTCCAGGCCGCGCACAATGGCATCATCCGGGCGCTGGAACAGGCGGTTTTCACAGTTCTTTACCAGCTTCACGCTGGGATTGTTATAGCGCGGATTGAGCTTGCCCTCGACATACTCGACCGGCACCACGGTGGAAGCGGTAATATCGTCTTCGGTCTGCACCTTGGTGGCAGCCACGAAATCCTGACGCAACTTGTAAATACGCCAGGTGCCGTCACTGCGTACGCCAACACGGAGATAGCTGGTGACCAGCTTGCGTCCGTCGTATTTCAGTTCGTGGCCGGGGAAACCGTTGACTTCGTCTACGGAAAAGTGCTCGCGCCAGTTATCACCCCACTCCGGCTTGTAAAAACGCTTGATGAGAAAGACCAGGGCGAGGATATGCTGCGGAATACTGGCCAGCCAGGCGTTGTATTCATCGGTATAGGTCTCTGCCGATGGCGTCAGCAGGCGTATTACCGAACCCAGGCTGCGCTGGCTGCTCAAAACGCCCCGGTCATCGTTTTCTTCCACGTTTCGCCGACGCTTTGAAAAGTCATGATTGATAATCGCTTCCACCTGGTCCAGGTCCTTTTCGAAGTCACCGACAAAAACCGGGCCGGATATCATCGCATCCTGGATGGATTTGGAAATTTCAGACTTGCCGCCACCGGAAACCGTACTCGGTTTGTGGCAGAAGGTGCCCTCACCGAGAGTGCCGATCAGGCGCCAGCTCGGTGCCTGCGGATGTTTCTGCATATGCACCTTGAAACCACTGGGATAGATATAGGTATGTTTCGCCAGCAGTTTCAGGGTTTTCTCTTCACCATCGCGCCGCCAGCTGATTTTCTGCTGCTCCATATCAATATGCGCGTCTTCCGGAATATAGATAATATCCGGATACTGCTTGTCTACGGCGTAACCGTCCCTGATGGTAATGCCGCCTTCAAGCTGTTTGCACAGACGCTCAAAGGTATGGCTGCTCATATCCTCTTCAACCTTGGGGCGGTAATAGTTACCAAGGTTGAAGCGGGGGAAGGCAACCGCGCCTCCGGCATGCTCTTCTTCGACGCCACCGAACAGGTTGGCGGAATAACTGATCTGTGACTTGATCTCCTTCTTGCTGTAACCGAAATAGTTATCGGCAATAATGGTAACAATAACGCCATTCATATCACGACAGACAATCTTGAAAGCATTGCCATCGTTATACAGTTCTTCATCATTTTTCCAGCACATACCGTCCTTGCGCTGACGCTCGCTGGCATCATCATAGTGCGGCAGGCCCAGCGCCTTTTTGGTGAGCCGGGTCAGGTGCGGCGCAAGAATAATGCAGCCACTGTGGCCGGTCCAGTGATCGATATCCAGGGCGGCATCGTTTTCTGGCAGAAACGGATCACCGCCGTTGCCGAAGATGGACTCAACAAAGTCCAGGTTGGATACCAGCGAACCCGGAGCAAAGAAGCGCACTTCCAGACTCTTCTCCGGCAGTACGCCACCGACTTCGGGACGCACCACGGGGCGGAATAATGAGGATACCCAGAGGTCCACCGGTTCATCCAGGCCGCTGGCAATGGGCAGGCTCATGAGGTCGGCCGGAGGGTCCAGCGCCACCTGCAGCAGATTGGCGTATACATCCACCGGTACCGCTTTCTTGTCGGCCGGGATGGGCAGGCCGCCCTCGACAATGTGGAAAACACCGGAGGTGGTGCGCCGGTCGTTTTTCGGGTTATGCAGTACACCCTGAATCAGACGGTAGGACTCAACCAGGTCGGACCTGTAGGTGTTCTTGTTGAATGGCAGTGACAGTTCGCGGGCAATACCTTCCTCGTTGAGATTAAAGGTTTCACCCGGCAGCTTGACCTGCACGTCAACGCCATTGCGTTTCAGGTAGTCATTGAGGAAATCCTGGATGCGCTGGTCGGCCGGGCAACGGTACTCCGCCAGCAGTTTTCGCTGGGCCGAGTAGTTTTTCAGCAGGCTGTTGGCAACCTTGAGATAGCCGCGGTCGGAACTTAACTGGCAACGATGGCCGAGCGAGGCCAGCTGCAGACAGATATGCTGTAAAACAATCTGGCGCTTGTCGATCGCGCGCCGCTCGGGGAGGATTATATTTTCTTGTGCTTTCATAACGGTTGCCAAAACAGAACCTCGTATGCAACTTTCACTGCGGGAGGCTAATTTTAGTGACTCGGGACAAATATATCCAATCGAATTGTTTCTATATTACTATGTCAGCGAGTTCTTAAATTGTTTAAAAACAATCGGTTATGCGCCGCGCGGCTTGTGCGTGCACTATTTTAGCCCCTATATTGCTTGAAGGATTCGATTTTCAGGGCAAATCCGGCAAAGCAGGCTGGAGGATCACCCGAAAAAGCATGGCCATCGTCGTGGTTTGAGGGGGAGCATTCTGGATGCGAGGGCAGATATGGCCTGAAATCGAATAGACGCAAACGGTCATTTTCTATTGATACCCATTAATATGCCTTCACCCTGTGCATAGGCGACAATACAGCAGTAACATGCGTTGCCTTCATGCAATACAGGGATTAATGCTCTTGAAGGGATTTTCTTATTCTGTTTCCACAAGCGCAGACCTGGACCGGCCCGCCGCTACACCTTAACCGGCCGACGCGGCTGATCGACGTTTCGGATACCGCGAAACCGTCTGTCTAAGGTGCAACAGCCTGGCTAGATTTCATCATCAATTTCGGCCTCGTCCTTGCCTTCCACCTGGCCCTGCAGGCGATTGATTTCAGCCTGCTCTTCAGCAAGTTTTTTCATAATGGCTTCATAGCGTTTTCGACGCGCTTCCTTGTCATCCTCTGCGGCCGCGGCTGTTTTCCTGTCGGTAGCGGTTGCGGCCTGCTTTGGCGTGGCGGATGACGCGGCCTTCCCGCTCGCAGCCGGTTTTGCCGGAGCCTGTTTTGCTTTCGCCTGCACTGGCGCCGCTTTCGCCGCCTTTTTCCTGGCGCTGGCGGCATGTGCCTTCCGGCGCTGGATTTCCCGCGCTTTCTGTTCTGCCTGAATCTTTTCGATTTCCGAATCCGCAGCCGTCATGCCCTCAAGACCCAGCTGGTACATGATTTCCAGTGATTTATTCAGGTCTCTTTTGACCCCGATGCCATAATGGTACATCTGGCCCAGCAGGAACAACACCTCCTGCTTGCTGATACTGGCGTTGTTTTTAACATCACTCAGCCACTGTGCGTGTTGGTCCGGCTTAAAGCCGTTTTCCCTGATATCAAGATAGGTCAGGCGGTAGCCGGCGGCAATATGGCCCTGATCCGCCGCTTTCTGATACCACAGGCGAGCCATATCGATATCCGCCTCGACACCTTCGCCGGTTTCATACATAAACCCGCTTTGGTACTGCGCCTGCGCATCACCCTTCGCGGCCAGCTTCTGCTGGAAGTTGAACACATTGCTGGCATTGCCGCCGGAATCGACCGCATACAGGTTTGTGCTGAACAGCAGCAGTGAAAAAATATAAATGATTTTAAGCTTATCCATACGCATTCCCTGTTAAAACCTCTAAGAGAAGAAGTAAACATCATGTTCGGAATGTAGCAGTTATTGCGGGAAAAACTATGCTTTGGTCTTTTTTACCGGTCGCTGCCAGCCTCTGATTTCCTTCTGCGGACTACGGCTCAGGGTCAGACAATTGTCTTCTGTATCACGTGTAATGGTTGATCCCGCGCCAATGGTTGCATTTTCACCGACGATAACCGGGGCCACCAGCTGCGAATCCGAACCGATGAAGGCACCGTCTTTGATAATCGTTTTAAACTTGTTGGCACCATCATAGTTACAGGTAATGGTACCGGCGCCGATATTGACGTTCCTGCCAATCTCACTGTCACCCAGGTAGGTCAGGTGGCTGGCCTTGCTGTTCTCGCCCAGCACCGTATTCTTGGTTTCGACGAAGTTTCCGACGCGGCTGTTTTCCAGCAGACGCGAGCCAGGGCGAATACGGGCAAAGGGACCGACCTCCACTTTTTCGCTGATTTCGGCCTCTTCAATGACGCAATGGGGTTTAATCGTGCTGTTATCGGCAATTCTCGTGTTTTTAATGACACAGCCGGGACCGATACTGACATTACTGCCCAGCTCGACCCGGCCCTCAAACACGCAGTTGATATCGATAAAGCTGTCATGCCCGACTTTCAGCTCACCGCGCACGTCAATACGCTGCGGGTCGGCCAGGCTAACGCCATCGGCAAGCAGCTGTTCGGCAATACCCTGCTGGTAAATTCTTTCAAGACGCGCCAGTTGTTTGCGGTCATTGACGCCTTCGACCTCATAACTGTGCTCAACCTGTGTGGTCAGTATCCGGTTGCCATCATTTACCGCCAAGGCAATAATGTCGGTCAGGTAGTATTCGCCCTGGGCATTGTTGTTATCGATACGCTGCAGGCAATCCTTCAGGTATCCAGCACGCACCGCAAGGATACCCGTATTTACCTCGTTAATGCTGCGCACTTCTTCACTGGCGTCCTTGTGTTCGACAATGGCAATGACATGGCCATCGGCGCGAACGATGCGTCCATAGCCGGCCGGGTTATCCAGTTTTACCGTGAGCAGGGAAATATTATTATTGCTGACATCGGCCACCAGTTTCTGCAGCGTTTCCACCTTGATCAGGGGCACATCACCATACAGAATCAGGGCAACCGCATTCTCGTCCAGCGCCGGCACGGCCTGCTCAACGGCATGCGCCGTGCCCAGCTGCTCGGCCTGCAGCGCCCACTGCACATCAAAACCGGCGCACTCGCTCTGCAGCATTTCCCCGCCATGGCCGTAAACCAGCTGTATCTGGCTGGCGCCGAGCTGTTTCGCGGTATTGTAAACATGTTCCACCATAGGCCGACCGGCCAGTTTGTGCAGTACCTTGGGTTTGTTCGAGCGCATGCGGGTACCGGCACCGGCAGCCAGAATAATGACCGATAGATTCATTTGCTGTTCCTGTTTGCTCATTTTGCGATGCTCAATAAATGACTCAATAAAAAAGGCCGGATCCTGCAGGACCCGACCTTTTAATTTTAGCTTATTGCCCGCTTTTTACTGTATTGCGCGGTATTTGGCAGCCTTATTTTTTCTGGCGCAGTTTTTTCAGGGTTTCTATCTGTGCAACCGCCTCGATCAGCTCGGCCTTGGCCCTGGCATAATCCATTTCCGAAGCCTTGTCTTTCATTGCCGCTTCGGCCCTGGCTTTTGCCTCCAGCGCCGCAGCCTCGTCAATATCGGCAGCGCGCATGGCAGTATCCGACAGAATGGTTACGATATGCGGCTGAATTTCGAGAATGCCACCACTGACATAAAAGCTCTGCTCTTCACCCTCTTCCGGAATAACGCGAACTTCACCGGCTTTCAGGGTGGACAGCATGGGTGCGTGGCGGGGCATAATGCCGACCTCGCCCATTTCCGCCGGCGCGAACACCTGCGTCACCGTACCTGAATAGATCTCGGTTTCCGCACTTACGATGTTCACATGCATTGTCATTGCCATAATGTCTCTCTATCTAAACGGACTTGCTGCCAATTAAAGGGTTTTTGCCTTTTCAACGGCTTCTTCAATACCGCCGACCATGTAGAAGGCCTGCTCCGGCAGGTCGTCATGTTCGCCGGCAAGAATGGCTTTAAAGGCTGCGAGGTTGTCTTTCAGCGAAACGTATTTACCGGGAGCGCCGGTAAAGATTTCCGCGACGAAGAACGGCTGTGACAGGAAGCGCTGTATCTTGCGCGCGCGGGCCACGACCTGTTTGTCTTCATCGGACAGCTCGTCCATACCGAGGATGGCGATAATATCTTTCAGCTCCTTGTAGCGCTGCAGGGTGCCCTGCACTTCACGCGCGATCTCGTAATGCTCGTTGCCAATAACATGCGGATCAAGAATACGGGAGGTGGAATCCAGCGGGTCCACCGCCGGGTAAATACCCAGCTCGGCAACCTGTCGTGACAGTACCAGGGTGGCGTCCAGATGCGCAAAGGTGGTGGCCGGTGAGGGGTCGGTGAGGTCATCCGCCGGCACATAAACCGCCTGGAAGGAGGTAATGGAACCGGTCTTGGTGGAGGTAATACGCTCCTGCAACACACCCATTTCTTCCGCCAGTGTCGGCTGGTAGCCCACCGCGGACGGCATACGACCCAGCAGTGCGGAAACTTCCGTTCCCGCCAGGGTGTAACGGTAGATATTATCGACGAACATCAGTACGTCACGACCTTCATCACGGAAGTACTCGGCCATGGTCAGGCCGGTGAGGGCGACGCGAAGACGGTTACCCGGTGGCTCGTTCATCTGACCGTAAACCAGGGCCACCTTGTCGAGTACGCCACCTTCCTGCATTTCATAGTAGAAGTCATTACCTTCACGGGTACGCTCACCGACACCGGCGAATACGGAGAAGCCGGAGTGCTCGACCGCAATATTACGAATCAGCTCCATCAGGGTAACCGTTTTACCCACACCGGCGCCGCCGAACAGGCCGATCTTGCCGCCCTTGGCAATCGGCATAACCAGGTCGATAACCTTGATGCCGGTTTCCAGAATTTCGGTCGCGGAAGACTGGTCTTCAAATTTGGGCGGTTTACGATGAATCGGCATGGTATCTTCATTACCGATTTCGCCCTTGTTGTCGATCGGATCGCCCAGCACGTTCATAATGCGGCCCAGGGTTTTCTGGCCCACCGGAACACGAATCGCGTCGCCGGTGTTCAGCACTTCCATACCGCGACGCAGGCCTTCGGTCGGGCCCATCGCAATCGCGCGCACGACACCATCACCTAACTGCGCCTGCACCTCCATGGTCAAACCGGCTTCTTCCAGTTTCAGTGCGTCATAAACTTTAGGAATGGAGTCCCGTGGAAATTCGACGTCGATTACCGCGCCGATAATTTCTACTATGTTTCCGGTACTCATGGTTATATCCTCGTTAAATATTTAAATTCTGTTGTCTTGTATACGTAGGCGGTTGTCTTATACCGCGGAGGCGCCGGCCACAATCTCGGAAATTTCCTGGGTAATGGCAGCCTGGCGGGCCTTGTTGTAAACCGTTTGCAGCTCCTTGATAAGATCGCTGGCGTTGTCGGTGGCGCTCTTCATGGCGATCATGCGCGCGGACATTTCGCAGGCGATATTTTCAACCACGCCCTGATAAACCTGTGACTCGATAAAGCGCATCATCAGGGCATCGATAACCGGCTTGCTGTCCGGCTCGTAAATATAGTCCCAGTGGTGCTCGAGTTCCTCATCCACTTCACCGGAAGCGGGAATCAGCTGTGACACATACGGGGTCTGCGTCATGGTGTTGACAAAATTATTGCTGACCAGAAACAGGCGGTCGATTGTACCCTCGTCATAGGCATCCAGCATAACCTTGACCGTGCCGATCAGATTCTCGTTGGTAGGCTGGTCACCCAGGCTGTCGGCCCGGGCAATGATATTGGCATTAAAGCGGGAGAAAAAGGCTGCCGCTTTCTTGCCGATAACACAAAGATCGATTTCCACGCCCTTGTCATGCCAGTCGGCCATGTCATTAACGGCCGCCTTGAACATATTGGTATTGAGGCCACCGCACAGCCCGCGGTCGGTGGAAATAACTATGTAGCCGACACGTTTAACCTCGTCGCGATCCTGCAGATAGGGGTGTTTGTATTCGCAGTGCGCCTGCGCGAGGTGGCTCAGCACCGTACGCATCTTTTCCGCATAGGGGCGGCTGGCCTGCATACGGTCCTGGGCGCGGCGCATCTTGCTGGCCGCCACCATTTCCATGGCCTTGGTGATCTTCTGTGTGTTCTGCACACTTTTGATCTTGCTGCGTATTTCTTTAGCGCCTGACATTGTTCAATCTCTAATATTGCTGTCTTGTAAAAACTTCTTTTTGCCGCGAATCACGCAAAAGGCACGAAAAAACCTTTGCGTATTTTGCGCTCTTTGCGGCTTAATGTTTTATAACCCTTGGTAAACGCCCCTAATAGACACCATTGGCCTTGAAGTCATCCAGGGCTGCCTTCATGGCGGCGGCGATTTCATCGTTGTAGTCACCGCTTTCATTGATCTGCGCCATCAGGTCGGCATTCTTGCTCTTGACGTGCGCCAGCATGGCATCTTCAAAGGCAACGATCTTCTTCGCCGGCACGTCATCCAGGTAACCTTCATTGGCGGCAAACAGCGAGAACGCCATTTCGGCAATGGACAGCGGCGTGTACTGCGCCTGCTTCATCAACTCGGTGACGCGTTCGCCGCGCTCCAGCTGGGCACGGGTGGCGTCATCCAGGTCGGAGGCGAACTGGGCGAATGCGGCCAGTTCACGGAACTGCGCCAGCGCCAGACGAACACCGCCGCCGAGTTTTTTAATAATATTGGTCTGGGCGGCGCCACCGACGCGGGATACCGACAGACCGGCGTTGATCGCCGGGCGGATACCGGCGTTGAACAGATCGGACTCAAGGAAGATCTGGCCATCGGTAATGGAAATCACGTTGGTCGGTACGAAGGCCGATACGTCGCCGTCCTGGGTTTCAATAATCGGCAGCGCGGTCAGCGAACCGGTCTGGCCCTTGACTTCACCCTTGGTGAACTCTTCGACATACTCGGCATTAACGCGGGAAGCACGCTCCAGCAGACGTGAATGCAGATAGAAAACATCACCCGGATAGGCTTCACGGCCCGGCGGGCGACGCAGCAGCAATGAAACCTGGCGGTAGGCCCATGCCTGCTTGGTCAGGTCATCATAAACAATCAGCGCGTCCTGGCCACGGTCACGGAAGTATTCGCCCATGGTGCAGCCGGAGTATGGCGCGATATACTGCATGGCGGCAGACTCGGCCGCGGTAGCGGCAACGATAATGGTGTGCTTCATGGCATCGTGCTCTTCGAGCTTGCGCACAATATTGGCCACGGTAGAGGCTTTCTGGCCAACCGCGACATAGATACATTTAACGCCGGTATCCTTCTGGTTGATAATGGCATCGATGGCCACTGCCGTCTTACCGGTCTGGCGGTCGCCAATAATCAGTTCACGCTGACCACGACCGATGGGCACCATGGCGTCAATCGCCTTCAGGCCCGTCTGTACCGGCTGGTCAACCGATTTACGTTCGATAACGCCGGGAGCGATTTTTTCAATCGGTGCGGTTTCACTGGAATCAATCGGACCCTTGCCGTCGATCGGATTGCCAAGAGCATCGACGACGCGACCGAGCAGGCCTTCGCCGATGGGCACTTCCAGAATACGGCCGGTACACTTGGCGGTATCACCTTCAGACAGATGGCCATAGTTACCAAGCACCACCGCGCCGACGGAGTCACGCTCAAGATTAAGCGCCATGGCGTAGGTATCGCCGGGCAGTTCAATCATCTCACCCTGCATGGCGTCGGCAAGACCGTGGATACGAATAATGCCGTCGGTCAGGCTGACAATGGTGCCTTCGGTACGGGCTTCAACCTTGGTGTCGAAGTTCTCGATTCGTGATTTAATCAGTTCACTGATTTCTGATGGATTGAGTTGCATTGTGTGCCTCTTATCGTCCTAATGTCAGCGCAAGTGATTCCAGTTGCGATTTCATTGACGCGTCAATAATAGTGTCTCCGGCCTTGATAACGACCCCGCCGATCAACGATTCATCCACCGTTGCGGTGAGGCTGACATCACAGCCAAGTTTGTTCTTCAGGGTGTCTGCCAGTGCCTGCTGCTGTTCGTCACTGAGGGCATAGGCAGAGATGACTTCCGCCTCGACCTTGTTTTCCGCTTTCGCACGGGCCACTTCGAACTGCTGCTGTACATCGCCCATGATTTTCAGGCGGCCGTTTTCGGCCATCAGCCTGACCAGGTTCTGCTGCTGCTGGTCAAGTTTGTCGCCGAGTATCCGGATAATCAGCTCTGCCTTCTGCTGCTGACCAACTTCCGGGTCATCCAGCACCGGGCGCATGGCATCATCGCTGACCACCGCGGCCAGGTTTGCCAGGGCATCACTCCAGGAGTCCTGGGTGCCCTTTTCGCTGGCCAGGTCATAGACGGCCCTGGCGTAGGGTCGCGCAGCTGTAGAAAAATCTGTCATTGTTTCATCCGTGCCTAGAGCTGGGTAGCCAGATCATTCAGGGCACTGGCATGGGCTTCCTTATCAACCTCACGCTTCAGTACTTTTTCAGCGCCGGCTATGGCCAGGCTTACTACTTCCTGACGTAACTGCTCGCGAGCACGATTAACTTCCTGCTCGATCTCGGCATTGGCACCGGTGACGATGCGCTCGGCTTCCGTTTTGGCGTCGTTTTTGGCTTCCTCGATAATTTCACTGGCGCGTTTCTGTGCCTGTGCAACGATGTCAGATGCCTGACCCTTGGCTTCCTTGATATGCTCAGCCGCACGCTTTTCAGCCAGTTCCTGCTCATGCTGGCCGCGTTCAGCTGCCGCCAGACCGTCGGCAATCTGCTTGCGACGGGCTTCCAGCGCACCTGTAATGGGTGGCCAGACATATTTCATGCAGAACCAGACGAACAATCCGAATGTAATCGACTGCCCGATCAGGGTAAGGTTAATGTTCATGAATGAACTCCGCTTCTATCTTCGTGTATCTTGTACGATTTTAATCAATCAAAACCGGCGATTCTTAAATAACCGCAAACAGGATGTAGAAGGCGATACCCACACCGATCATTGGAACCGCGTCGACCAGGCCCATGACGATGAAGAACTGGGTACGCAGCATGGGCAGCAGTTCTGGCTGACGCGCAATGCCTTCAAGAAAACGGGCACCCAGGATGCCAATGCCAACAGCAGCGCCGAGGGCACCAAGACCCAAAAGCATTGCACCTGCGATATATAACAATGAAGCTTCCATTGTATTCTCCTAAAATATAAAAAAGTTAAAAGTTAAAAATCTGTTTCTTAATCTGTGTCTTGCAAACTGCTACCGATCGCTTTCACGCCTTAGTGAGCATGATGCGCCATTTCCATATAAACCACTGCCAGGGTCATAAAGATAAAGGCCTGCAGCATAACGATCAGAATATGGAATACCGCCCAGGCCCACTGTAACATACCGGCAAATATGCCGAGGCCAATACCGCTGCTGAAAAGCAGGGCGATCAGAATAAAGATCATTTCACCGGCGTACAGATTGCCGAACAGACGCAGTGAAAGCGAAATGGGCTTGGAAATCAGGCCGACAAATTCGAGGAAGAAATTGATCGGCAGAAACAGGATTTTGCCAACCATGCTCTTCGACTCGAACGGCTGCATGGTGAGCTCGGCCATAAAACCGCCGATGCCCTTGATCTTGATGCCATAAAACAGGGTCAGGGCGAACACCGCCAGCGACATGCCAAAGGTGGCATTGGGGTCGGTTGTCGGCACGACACGGAAATAGACATGATGCGGATCAACGCCAAACAGGGCGGATCCGGTAAGGCCCGCCAGCTGCGGCAACCAGTCTACCGGCACCAGGTCCATCAGATTCATCAGCAGAATCCAGATAAACAGGGTCAGCGCCATGGGCGCAACGATGGGGTTTTTCGCGGTAAAAGAACCGCGCACACTGCTGTCGATAAACTCGACAACCCACTCGACAAAGTTCTGCAGACCGCCGGGAACGCCTTCGGTGGCATACTTTGCCGCCTTGCGGAAAATGAAAAGGAAAATCACGCCCAGCAGAATGGACCAGAACATGGTGTCGACGTGGATGGCCATAAAGCCCATGTCCTTGGCTTCCTGTGCGGAATGCGCAAAACCCCAGGAACCGGCATGCTCATAACCTTCGGGAATCTTGCCAAAGGTAAGATTCTGCAGATGGTGCTTGATATATCCGCTTGCTGTCAGGGCCTGCTCAGCCATAGTCAACTCTCTTTACGTGCCGTACCTGTCTTCAGTCCCGCAAAGGTATTAACCAGTGCCGGCGTCAGGTGTACCAAAAAATAGGTTATCAGTAATGCAACAACACTAACCGGCTTAATTAAAACAAACGCAATGATAAACATTGCGCCGGTCAGAACAAACTTGTAAATCTCACCCACATAAAATGTGGTGAGCAGGGCTCCTGGATTCGTAGCCGCCTGACGGCTAACCTTTTCCCGAAAAACCTTTATGGCAAACCAGGCATTGGCCAGGGTTGCAATCAAGCCACCGGCCAGAGATGAATAAGCCTGTGTCAGGTCATTGACAAGCCAGAGCGCCGAGAGCACTACCGTGCTGGCCAGCTGCGCAATAATAAAGATGAACGCCTGCTGCCGCGATTCCCGATTTCGTTGTGCCAGTATCAGCTCATCAGGCTGCGTCGAATCCGGGTCTGGCTGATCGTGTTGCATAGTTTTTTGCATTTTCAGCCAACCACAGCAGTGCTGCTGCATGGCAGGGGTAGAATGCGCGCGAATTATATAAGAGACTGCTGTTATAGGTCAAGGATTGAATCTAGCCATAAAGAGGTTTTATATAGCGATAAGCTAATATACTTCTGTGAGATGATGCCGGTGGTTTTTATTTGAACCACAGAGGACACAGAGGTCCACAGAGAAAAGCCTTTTATTGTGTTGTCCTGCAGGAGCGGACAATTCCGCGAACAACGGCCAGAAACGACAGAACGAATTGTTGTTATCTACTTTTGTGCTGCAAGATCGTGGAAAACGCTTGATGTCGATGCCACTTGATTGTTCGCGCCTGACTTTTCAAATAAAAACAGATTTTTTCTCTGTGTACCTCTGTGTCCTCTGTGGTTCAAAAATAACCCTGTCATCACCACCAGACCCCTTAATCCTCCACCCCGATTTTTTTCAGAATGCCTTCCAGCACATCCAGGCTGCTATAGGAGATTTCCAGCGCCCCCTTGCCCCTGCCTTTCTGGCGAATGCTCACCGGCGCGCCCAGCCGTTCGGTCAGACGCTGCTCAAGACTGGCTATATTCGGGTCTTTTTTCCTGGTCACCGCTTTTTTCCCTGGCTGCGACAACTTGCGGATCAGGGCCTCGGTTTCACGCACCGACAGGCCTTTTTTCGCCACGGTTCTGGCCACGTTGCTCTGCTCGGGACCATCGATCGCCAGCAGGGCGCGGGCATGACCCATATCGATTTCACGCTTTTCCAGCAGCTCCTTCACATCGCTGTTCAGATCCTGCAGACGCAGCAGGTTGCTGACCGCGGCGCGGGAGCGGGCGACGGTGTCGGCCACCTGCTGATGGGTCATATCGAATTCCTCGATCAGGCGCTTTAAGGCGGTGGATTCTTCCAGCGGATTGAGGTTTTCACGCTGGATATTCTCGATCAGGGAAACCGCTGCTGCGGTCCTGTCATCAAAACGCTTGACCACCGCCGGCACCTGGGAAAGGCCGGCCTTCTGCGCCGCGCGCCAGCGACGTTCGCCGGCAACAATCTCATAACGGCCATCCTCGCGCCGGCGCACCACAATCGGCTGCACCACGCCCTGCTGGGCAATGGAATCGGCCAGTTCCTGCAGCGCCTCTTCCTCGAAATGCACGCGCGGTTGCCAGGGGCCTCGCTCGATCAGATCGACATCGATATTACGCAGTTCATCATCATCTCCTGCTTCGATCATGGTTTCCACATCACTGTTACCCAGTAATGCGGTCAGTCCCCTGCCCAGGCCTTTTTTCTTTGCTGCCATTCTTTAGTACCCGTATCCGGTTATCAATTATGCGTTAGCCGCGGCACGTTCTCGCGTTTCCCGCCGCAGCATTTCACCGGCCAGCGCCAGATAGGCCAGCGAGCCGCGTGAGGTCCTGTCATAAAGCATGGCCGGCAGGCCATGGCTGGGGGCCTCGGCCAGGCGCACATTGCGCGGCACCACGGTGCGATAGACCCGGTCACCAAAATGCTGGATCAGCTGCGAGGACACATCCCGTGACAGGGTATTGCGCGGGTCGTACATGGTGCGCAGCAGACCTTCGATCTGCAGATTCGGATTAACACTGGCGCGCACCTGATTAATGGTATCCATCAGGGCCGTCAGCCCTTCCAGCGCATAGTACTCACACTGCATGGGAATAATCACTCCGTCGGAAGCGACCAGGGCATTCAGCGTCAGCATATTCAGGGCCGGCGGGCAGTCAATCAGCACATAGTCATATTCATCCTTGATCGGCGCAATGGCTGTCTTCAGGCGCTGCTCGGCATTTTCCGCGCGCATCAGCTCGACTTCGGCGGCGGTCATATCGGCATTGGCCGGCAGCAGATCGATACCCACGTTTTCAATATGGTGCACGACTTCGTGCGCATCCAGGCCATCGAGCAGGCTGTCGCAGAAGGTCTGCTCAAGGGCATTTTTATCCACCCCAACGCCCATGGTGGCATTGCCCTGCGGATCGAGATCGATCAGCAGTACCCTGCGTTTGGTGGCGGCCAGCGAAGCGGCCAGGTTGACGCTGGTGGTCGTCTTTCCCACGCCGCCCTTCTGGTTGGCCAGTGCTAAAATTTTTGACATATATATTAATGTGTAACTAATCGGCTTTCTTTATTTCCAGCAAATGCCGGTCGGCGCCCAGTCCGGCCACCTGCAGCGGGTGTGATTCCACCAGGCGGTAATGGGTACGGTCAAACGACTGATCCAGCTTACCCTGCATGACCAGGATAACGGTGTTTTTATCCTGCAAATGCGCCGTGCTTTGCAATATCTGATCGGTTGTTGCGTAGGCCCTGGCGGTAATCACGTCGAAGTATATCCTATCTCCGGTTTCAGCCACAGGCTGGTAATCCTCGACGCGTGAGTGTACCACGTCAATATTATCCAGCTTGAGATCGATTTTCGCCTGGGTGAGAAACCGGGTTTTCTTGCCATTGCTGTCGAGCAGAACAAAGTGCTTTTCCGGACAGGTAATGGCAAAAGGAATACCCGGCAGGCCCGCGCCACTGCCCACGTCCAGTATTAATGAACCTTCCAGATAGGGCTGCACGGCAAGGCTGTCCAGCAAATGCTTGCTGACCATTTCGGTAACATCACGAATCGCCGTCAGGTTAAAGGTCCTGTTCCAGCGCGCAATTAACTGGATGTAATGCACCAGTTTCTGCTGCACCTCGACCGGATAATAAAGGCCCATTTCCTTCAGACCGGCATTCAGTTGTTTGCGTAGCGGTTCTTTCACAGACGACCCGTGAGACAAAAAGGCAATTCTACCTCATGGCGCGCTTGAATAGTTTGCCGATACACGGCAATAAGCAGGCCCGGCCACCTAAACAACCCGTCTTGTGACAAATTTCTCACTTTTTTGATTCTGAATCCGTATTATATTTTCTATAGCGACACTATCCCGACCAAATCACATTACAGGAGGAAAATATGGAACTTCCGACCAAACACACATTTTACCTGTCCGTTTTTTTCGTGGTCTTGCTGTCCGGCTGCGGCGGTGGAGGGGGCGGTAGCGTTTCCGCGCCCGCCACTGCGGCAGAGCCCACACTATCGCTTGCCCAGACCAAACTGTTTCGCTTCAGCTGGAACGATGTCGATGGCGCCACCACCTACAGGCTGCTGGAAGACCCGGACGGTGTTTCCGGATTCAGCCAGGTGGGCAACGATATCGATGCCGGCGTACAGCAATATGACCACACGGTACCGCTGTATGCCCGCCTGAATGCGCGCTATATTCTGCAAAGCTGTAATGCGGGGGGCTGCACGGACAGTAATACCGTAAGCGTCAGCGGAACACTGGGCGAAGCCATCGGCTATTTCAAGGCCGGCAATACCGGTGTATCTGACCAGTTTGGCTTTGCCGTCGCCCTGTCCGATGATGGCGGCACCCTGGCGGTGGGCGCCCCTTATGAAGACAGCAGCAACCCCGGCATCGATGCCGCGCCCAATGACAACGGCGCCGCGGATGACTCGGGCGCGGTTTATGTCTTTACCAGGGACGAAAACGGCTGGAGCCAACAGGCCTATATCAAGGCCGACAATCCGAGAGCCGGAGATAGTTTCGGCTGGTCTCTGGCCCTGGACGCCGAAGGCAATACCCTTGCTGTGGGTGCAATCTATGAAGACAGCGCCACCTCCGGGATCAACACCGCCCCGGTTTATGACAACACGGCGAATGACTCCGGCGCGGTCTTTGTCTTTGTCCGAGACAACAATGCCTGGTCACAGCAGGCCTATATCAAGGCCAGCAGTACCGACGCGTTCGACATATTCGGCTATGCCCTGAGCCTGAGTGATAATGGCGATACCCTGGCTGTTGGCGCATACAGAGAAGACAGCAATACCACGGGGGTTAACAGCGTCCCCAATGATGACGGCAATGCGGACGATTCCGGCGCCGTTTATGTATTCACCCGCAGTAACGGGACATGGGCGCAGCAGGCCTATATCAAGGCCAGCAATACCGACAGTAATGACTGGTTTGGCATTTACCTGTCGCTCAGCGGCAATGGCGACACACTTGCCGTGGGCGCAGCCCTAGAAGACAGCCCGAGCCAGCAGATCAATGTTCCTTCCGCTGATAATAGCGGCTATGACGAATACGGCGCTGTTTATGTCTTTGTGCGCAATAACCTCAGCTGGGCTCCGCAGGCCTATATCAAGGGCAGCAACCTTCGACCCGGTGACTGGTTTGGCCGTTCGCTCAGTCTGAACAAGGATGGCAGCACCCTGGCCGCCGGCGCCTATCGAGATGACAGCAATACCACCGGCGTCAACAGTTCGCCGAATATCGACGGCAATGCAGACAATTCCGGCGCCGCCTATGTCTTCACCCGCGCCAATGGCAACTGGTCGCAGCAGGCCTATATCAAGGCCAGCAATACCGGCCCGGACGCGCAATTTGGCCGCTCACTCAGTCTGGATGACCCGGGCAACCGCCTGGCCGTGGGCGCCTATCTTGAAGACAGCAGTACCTCCGGCCTGAACAACAACGCGGATACGGCCGCCAACTGGGCGGGAGCGGCCTATGTCTTTATCCGCAATGATGCGCTGTGGTCACAACAGGCCTATATCAAGGCCGGCAATACCGATGCCGGCGACCTGTTTGGCACCTCGGTCAGTCTCAGCGGGGATGGTAAAACGCTGGCCGTGGGCTCCCCGCAGGAGGACGGCGACTCAACCGGTATTGGCAGTACGCCCAATGAAAACGCCGCGAATGCCGGTGCGGTTTATCTTTATTAGCGCCTATCGGTTCAGGCCTGATGCGCAACGGAAATACTTTTCGCTTTCAGGCGCCCCGGAATCTGTCCCTGAACAGGGTTCCAGGGCAGCCTGTTTGATTTTATGCCTGACCGTGCGTTTTCTTCAGATGCACCATCAGCAATGATATGGCCGCCGGTGTGACGCCCGGTATGCGTCCGGCCTGACCGATGGTTTCAGGGCGCTGTTCGCTGAGTTTCTGGCAGACCTCCGCCGACAGGCCGCGCACTTTCTGATAATCGATAATATTGGGAATGCGGGTCTGTTCGTGGCGGCGGGCCTTTTCTATCTCCTCGTGCTGGCGCTTGAGGTAGCCGGCGTATTTAGCCTGGATTTCCACCTGTTCG
>DRLE01000189.1 GCA_011051475.1 Gammaproteobacteria bacterium | reverse complement strand
GTAAACCTTTACGCCACACGCATTGACAATGGCGAAGCCTATAGCGGGAAAGTCACTTTCTCAGTCAGGGACGACACCATGTTTGGCAGTGACAACAGGGAAATACTGGGTACACAGCCACCCGATGACAATGTTTTCCGCCAGGGTTTTGAATTCAGTGAAAACGGCGATTACATTATCACCGCCGAGTTTTATGACGGCGAAACACCCTACACCATCGATTTTCCTTTGCGTATCGGACCGCCTGCTTCGGTAGGCCCGATCGGTATTGCCGTCGGTGCGATTGTTGTCATATTGCTTGGCGTTAACCTGGTACAACGCAAGCGTCTGCTGCGCTCCAAACTTCGCAATGCGCATGACGAAACCCGAAGTAACAGCAAGCCCGGCAGCGACAGGCAGGTGGAAGACAGCTGATGATCATGACCCACCCTGGCCTGCCGGACTACTGGGGTCTGATCATTGCCGGCTTTATGCTGATGACCGTCATCTGGTTGCTCGCCAGGCCGGTGCCCGCGCGCATCAGCAACTCGGTTATCAGTCTGGTCAATATTCCGTTTATCGGCAGGGGCGTGCGCCAGCTGGTCACCAACCGCTGGGTCCTGCTCCTGCTGAAATTCATCATGGTCGGTTTTTTTCTGCTCATTATCATCGCCGGCCTGTTCGGCACACCGATTGCCGAGCGCAACCTTGCCACCGAACTGACCTGGAACCTGTGGTGGTCAGGCCTGATTCTCTCGGTCTTTTTCCTGGGCTCGGCCTGGTGCGCAGTCTGTCCATGGGATGCGCTGGCGACATGGCTGGTGCGCCGCAAGCTGTGGCGCCGCGCCGAGCCCAATAACAGCCTCAACCTGAAAGTGCCACGGCAACTGGCCAGCGTCTGGCCGGCACTGTTTATGTTTATCGCGCTGACCTGGCTGGAACTGGGTGTGGGCATCACCACCAATCCCTATGCCACCGCCGGCGTCTCGTTGTTAATGGTGGTACTGGCCACCGCCTCCCTGGCCATATTCCAGCGCAAGGCCTTCTGCCGTTATTTCTGCCCGGTCGGCCGCACCGTCGGCTTCTATTCACAACTGTCCCCGGTCGAACTGCGCCCGATCGATAATGACATCTGCGAGCGTTGTGAAAGCCTGGACTGCTACCACGGCAATGACGAAGTCGAGCCCTGCCCCACCTGGCTGGTGATGGGCCGCCTGAAACAGAACAGCTACTGCACTTCCTGCGGTAACTGCACGCAGAGCTGTCCGCAGGAAAACATCGCCTGGCGTTTCCGTCCCCCCAGTGCCGAAGCCCTGCACAGTGGTCGCCCGCACTGGGATGAGGCCTGGTTTATGATCGGGCTGCTGGCGCTCACCGGTTTTCACGGCCTGACCATGATGCCGTTCTGGGAACAGTGGATCAGCCAGCTGGGACAGGCCATTGGAGATTCCGGCCAGCTGCTGGGAAGCTTTACCATTGGCCTGCTGGCCAGCCTGCTGATAATTGCCGCTATTTATTCACTGTTTGTCGAAATCACCCGGCGTGTCAGTGGCACCGGTATGCCCTACCGGAAACTGTTTGCCACGTTTGCCTTTGTCGCCCTGCCGCTGGCCTTTGCCTACCACATGGCGCACAACCTGAATCACCTGGTGCGTGAAAGCGTCGGTCTTGGCGAGGTTTTTATGAACCCGCTGGGTATCGATACCGTACCGCTTAGCATGATGGAAAAACACATGCGCCATATGACCATGTGGATTTCACAGGACAGTCTGTTCGCCATACAGGCCGGACTGATGATATTCGGTTTCTGGATCGCACTGCAGGTCATTCGCCACCGTGGCCTCAGTATCATCAGTGCGAATGACCCCAGAGCCGCGCTGAAACTGCTGCCCATGCTGCTGTTTGCCATTGGCATTACCGGCTTTCACCTGTGGCTGTTGATGCAACCCATGACCATGCGAATGTAGGCAAGGATACAGAAATGGACAGGCGCTCATTTTTCAGGTCGGCAATCAAGAAAGGCGGCGACAGTGTTGGCAAGGCGGTGGTCAAGGCCGCTGACGCAAAAGTCAAAAAACAGGCCTCACGCTGGATACGCCCGCCCTTTGCCATTCACGAACTGGAGTTCCTGCTGGCCTGCAGCCGCTGCACGGATTGCATAGAGGCCTGCCCTCATCAGGTTATCTTCGGCCTGTCGGCAAGGGTCGGCATCAAGGCCGCAGGCACCCCGGCGATGGACCTGCTTAACAAAGGCTGCCACCTGTGCGCTGACTGGCCCTGTGTCATGGCCTGCGACACAGGCGCATTAAAACGGCCGGAAGAAGAAACAGAAAAACCGGAAGCAGACGAAAACAACAGCGAAGCAGAAAACGGCCTGGCAGAACCTGATAAACAAAAGCCCGTATTGCCAAAACTGGCGATCGCCAGTATCGATGAAAATACCTGCCTGCCCTTCAGCGGCCCGGAGTGCGGCGCCTGTCTTCACAGTTGTCCGGTTGATGGCGCCCTGGGCCTGGACAGGGCCACGCCCGTCATCGATCAGTTGCTCTGCACCGGCTGCGGCCTGTGCCGGGAAAGCTGTATTACCGAACCGAAAGCGATTACTATCCGCTCTGCAGGGTGAGTGCGTCGATTGGTTTTTGCTGCGCAGGGCCGCGAAGGACCAAAAAGCGCGAAGAAAAGCAAAAGCTACCTACGTCATTACGAGCATCAGCGAAGTAATCTCGACCAGTGAGTGACTTAACCAGATTACTTCGCTGACGCTCGTAATAACCAGAGTAAAACCAGTTAATGTGCTTTTCTTCGCGCTCTTTGCGTCCTTTGCGGCAAAACCGCTTCTAAAAAACCTCAGCCACGCCCGGCCGACGACTTTTTATTCCACAGATACACTGCAAGCAGTATCAGCACCAGCTGCACGATCAGCCCCTGCATATTCGGATAAATACCCAAAAGGTCAATGCGGATAAAGTCTACCGGTGTCGCCGTAATGATGCCGGCTTCCTGCAGCGCGGCAATGCCCTTGCCGGCAAAGATAATCGCCAGCACAAACATCAGACCACCGGTAACGGCAAAGAACTCGCGCAATGGCAGGCGCACGCTGTACTTCATAATCAGCCAGCCCAGTACGGCCAGCACTGCCACGGCGGAAAGAAAACCGGTAAAGGCCATGGATTGCCCGGCCTTGTCGGCCTGCGCCCACAGCGCCTGGTAGAACAGAATGGTCTCAAAGGCCTCGCGGTAAACCGCAATAAACGACAGCCCCGTCAGCGTCCACAAAGTGCCCGATGTCAGCGCCTTGTGCATGCTGTCATCGATAAAGGCCTTCCATTTGGCGGCACTGGTTTTGTCATGCATCCAGAAACCGACATACAGCAGAACCACGGTGGCGACAATGGCGCCGACGCCCTCGGTGATTTCACGTGAAGCGCCTGAAATGCTGATCAGCGAAACCGATGCCCACCAGGTCAGCACGCCCAGAACGATGGCGCTGATCCAGCCCATGTGAATATAGCGCAGGCCGTCACGTCGGTTGGTGCGCACCAGGAAGGCGACCAGCGCAGCCACGATCAGCAGGGCTTCCAGGCCTTCGCGCAACAATATAAAGAAAGCGCTGGTAAAGGCGGCACCGCCGGACAGGCTCTGGTTGCGCAGCAACTCCTCGGCCTGGTCCAGCAGCATATTGATTTCAATGATTTCCGCTGCAATGCTGTCGGCGGGTTTACCCGAGCGTATCTCGTTGCGCAGGCCGGTCATGGCCACTTCGATATCAAGGCGCAGCTGTTTGTCAAAGGCATTGACGTTCTGCTCGACCAGCTCAAAGCCTTCCAGATAGGCTTCCACCGCGTACTGGTAGGCCTTTTTCGGATCATTGCTACGGTAGGCGGAAAGCGCATCGGCCAGCTTGTGCCGGGCGAAGTCCAGCCTGGAGTGCGTATTGTAAAGCAGGTCGGGGTTGTGCCGCAGATGCGCCATAATCGCCGCGCCTTCGCTGCCGAACGCGGCCTCGGCCTGTGCCGGCGTCATTGTGGTCAGTTTTGCCAGATTAAGCAGCGGACTTTCCGCGACCGGCACATCGCTGTCGGCTGCGCCCATGGCGCCGACATAAAACGCCAGTGACCAGCGCTCGTCATCACTCAGCTGTTCATAGGCAGGCATGGCGGTGCCACCAACGCCCTGGCTGATGGTGCTGTGCAGGCCATACAGCGTGCGCTGGCGGTAACGCTCTTCATTATGAAAGTTGATTGGCGGCGGATCGAGTTCGGCGGCGGCAGGACCATCACCAAAGCCTTTTTCACCGTGGCAGGAGGCGCAGTTTTCAGCATAAAGCGCAGCGGCCTGTGCCATGTCCGGCACCTTGCGGGGCACGACGATAATATTATAGGCCTCGATAATGCGACGGTGCATTTCGCTGCCAAGCTGGCGGACCTTTTCCGCCGGCTGTTTCTGCTCTACCAGCTGCGCCAGGCGGCCGGCCATCTGTATCAGTTCGGCTTTGGCGGGATGCTCGGGCAGATCATTGACCTGTTGCAGTATGCCCGCGGAAAAATCACGCATTTCATTGTATTCCGCCGGATTCTCTACCCTGCCATCAACCACCGCGCCGGCATAATCCACGCCGACATAATCGATCAGCTGTAATAACTGCCGGGTCTTGCTGGGCTCGGTGGCCGTGGCCGCAGAAGTGAAAATCAACAGAAGAATAAAAAGCCGGAGTGGTGAAAGCCAGGGGGTAAATCGCATGGTGATACTCAAATAAAACGGGGTGTCAGTGCCTCAATTCCTTAATGATAACAATTATCATTAACAACATAAAGTTATTTCTGACTCACTGGAGCGATTCGGGAATATTGACTGCAGTAATTGCATGTAAAATCCGCCTTGTCGCATGACCTGGTATACAAACAAGACCTCGCGTCTTCTTTGCTGCTCATGTTGCCGGGAGGACCGTTGAATGTCTGAACCCGGACCCAAGTTTCTCATGAAAAACAATGATTTCCATATTATTAGCAAGGCTTTTTAGCCATAAAACTGCGTTGAGGCCCGTTTTTTTTCAATAAGTTCAGCTTTCTTGACCAGATATCTCTTTCTACTTGATATACATCATGAAAACTTTACTCGGGTTTATGTTTTAATCGCTGCACAACTTAACCTAAGGAGGCAAGCGGATGTCTGAAACATTTACCAAGAGCATGGCCCGTAATATATTTTACGGCGGCAGCCTGTTTTTCTTTCTACTTTTTCTTGCGCTGACCTTTGACACCGAATCAGCACTGCCCGATAGAGATAATCGAGCAGCGATTACCGAGCAGGTAGCCATGGGCAAGCGAGTATGGGAGGAAAACGACTGCGTTGGCTGTCACACCCTGCTGGGAGAAGGCGCTTACTTCGCCCCGGAACTGGGTAATGTCTACAATCGTTTTGGCAGTACCGATGCCATCAAGGCGTTTATTGCCAGCCGGCCCAAAGACGGTGTACCGGGTCGTCGCAGTATGCCTCAGTTCAATCTTTCCGAAGAAGAACTTGATGCTGTTGCTGCGTTCCTCAAGTACACATCAGAAATCAATACCAATAACTGGCCACCCAATATTCAAGGTTAACAGGAGCTAAATCATGCAATATCAATCTCAAGCCGTTGCCAAGCCATATTTTATTGCTGCCATCGGATTATTTGTCGGCCAGATTCTGTTTGGCCTCATTATGGGTTTGCAGTATGTCGTTGGTGACTTTCTGTTCCCTGAAATTCCCTTTAACGTCGCTCGCATGGTGCACACCAATCTGCTGATTGTCTGGGTACTGTTCGGCTTTATGGGCGCAGCCTATTACCTGATACCGGAAGAATCCGAAACAGAACTGTACAGCCCCAAGCTGGCGCTGCTTATGTTCTGGGTCTTTCTGGTTGCCGGCGCGCTGACCATTCTGGGTTACCTGCTGGTGCCTTATGCCAAGCTGGCTGAAATGACCGGCAACAGTCTGCTGCCGACCATGGGACGCGAGTTCCTGGAACAGCCGACGATAACCAAGATAGGCATCGTTATTGTTGCCCTGGCCTTCCTTTACAATATCGGCATGACCGTGCTGAAAGGCCGCAAGACCGTGATCAACCTGATACTGATTCTGGGTCTGACCGGTCTGGCCGTGTTCTTCCTGTTTTCCTTCTATAACCCGGAAAACCTGGTCAAGGACAAGTTCTACTGGTGGTGGGTTGTTCATCTGTGGGTTGAAGGCGTATGGGAACTGATCCTGGGTTCCATCCTGGCCTTCGTGCTGATTAAAACCACCGGTGTCGACCGCGAGGTTATCGAGAAATGGCTGTATGTCATTATCGCCCTGGCCCTGATCACCGGTATTGTCGGTACCGGCCATCACTACTACTGGATCGGTACGCCGGAATACTGGCAATGGTGGGGCTCTGTCTTCTCCGCCATGGAACCGCTGCCCTTCTTTATGATGACCGTGTTCGCCTTCAATATGGTGAACCAGCGCCGGCGTAACCATCCCAACCAGGCCGCCGTGCTCTGGGCCCTGGGCACTTCCGTCATGGCCTTCCTCGGCGCAGGTGTATGGGGCTTTATGCATACCCTGGCACCGGTCAACTACTATACCCACGGTACGCAGATTACCGCAGCCCACGGTCACATGGCCTTCTATGGCGCCTATGCGATGATCGTACTGACCATCATCTCCTACTCCATGCCGATGATGAACGGCCGCAAGGCTGCCAACAGCGGCAAGTCACAGATCGTGGAAATGTGGTCCTTCTGGCTGATGACCGTGTCCATGGTGTTTATCACCCTGTTCCTGACGGGCGCCGGTGTACTGCAGACCTATATGCAGCGCTACACCGACGACCCGCAACCGTTTATGGTTGTACAGGAAAGGCTGGAGCTGTTCTACTGGATGCGTGAAGTCGCCGGCCTGGTCTTCCTGATCGGTCTGGTGCTGTACATCATCTCCTTCTTTGTAGGCGGAGAAGAACCTGAACAGGCCTGACAGACCTTCACTCCAACAGCAGGCTGAAGCTGGCAGGGATGCCGCTCAGCCTGTTGCTGTTTCTGAGGTCAGAAAATACCCGCCTGGCGACCTGGCTTTATGGGTGTTTATCCTCGCCGAGCTGCTGGTGTTTGCCGTGTTTTTCTCGGTCTACGCCTTTACCCGCGCCAGCCATGTCGAGCTGTTCAACAGTATGCAGCAGACACTGGATACCAACGCAGCGCTGATCAATACGCTGGCGCTGATTACCAGCAGTTATTTTGTTATGCGCGCGGTGGCTGCCATACGCGATAACCGGGCAGACCACAGTTATCGCTGGCTGCTGGCGGCCATGTTTATGGGCCTGGTTTTCCTCGTGGTAAAAAGCGGTGAATACTCGCACCACTTCGAGCACGGCATCAACCTGCGCACCAACCTGTTTTACATGTTCTACCTGTCGCTGACATTCTTTCATTTCATGCACGTTATTATGGGCATGGTTATTCTTGGCGCGGTGGCCTTCAAGATGAAACAGGGGGCCTACAGCGCTGAAGAACATACCGGCGTGGAAAGCGGCGCCAGCTACTGGCACATGGTGGACATTGTCTGGCTGGTGCTGTTCCCGCTGGTTTATATTATGCACTAGCTCACTATGACACCTGACGACACGCCAAAACCCTACCGCATTCGCCCCTGCACCGTGGTTTATATCGCCCTGATGCTGCTGACCCTGGCCACCTGGCTGATCGGCAAGCTCGGCTACAGCGGCCTGCAGGTTTCACTTGTCGTACTCGGCTTTGCCCTGTTCAAGGGATTTCTGATTGGCGACTATTATATGGGCCTGCGTGGCATTAAAAGCATCTGGCGCTGGGTCATTGTTCTCTGGCTGCTGATCCCGGGCATACTGATTACCGTGGCCTTCAGCACGGCAGCATGATAATTTGATCTACCACAAGATCTGCGACTCACAAAGTGGCACAATAAACAGGCTATATCGCAAGCAAAGCGGATTATAATAATGGACATGAAAACAACCGAACAACCTTCAGAAATGACAGACCTGCCCTTCTACCGTGAAAGCGGCAATGAAGTCGAGCTGTTCGAACAGGCCTTCAAAAACCAGCTGCCCATGCTGATCAAGGGGCCGACCGGTTGCGGCAAGACCCGTTTTGTGCAGCACATGGCCGCCCGCCTGGGCCGTCCGCTGTATACCGTGGCCTGTCATGACGACCTCACCGCGGCTGACCTGGTCGGTCGTCACCTGATCGGCGATAACGGCACCTACTGGAGCGATGGCCCGCTGACCCGCGCCGTGCGAGAAGGCGCTATCTGCTACCTGGATGAAATTGTCGAGGCACGCAAGGACACCACCGTGGTGTTGCACCCGCTGACCGATGACCGCCGCATCCTGCCGCTGGAACGCACCGGCGAAACCCTGCAGGCGCCCGACAATTTCATGCTGGTCATTTCCTATAACCCCGGCTACCAGAACCTGCTCAAGGGCCTCAAGCCCAGCACCCGGCAGCGTTTTATCGGCCTGAGCTTTGATTTTCCCGAACCGGAACGTGAAGTTGAAGTGCTGATGGGCGAAAGCGGTATCGATCGTGAGCTGGCAACAAGACTGGTCGGCCTGGCCACTTCCCTGCGCGCCCTGAAAGACCACGATCTTGAGGAGGCCGCCTCGACCCGACTGCTGGTATATGCCGCCACCCTGATCAACAGCGGCATGGACATAACACAGGCCTGTCACGCCGCCATGATCGAACCACTGACCGATGATGAAGAAACCATTAACGCACTGGTGGAGGTAGTCAATGCAACACTCGGAAAATAATACCGGCAGCAATGCCAGACATGAAAAGGCTGACGGTCAGGATCTGGCCGTACTGTTCGAGTCGCTCTACATCGCCAACCTGCTGATTCTGCCCGTTATCGCCTTTATGGTACTGGTGTATTTCTTTATGGCCAGGCACCACCAGCTTCCGGCACTGGCAAGATCACACCTCGAACAGACCATCTCCGCCGGCCTGTGGATTGCGGTAATGTTTCTGCTTGGCGGGGTCACCATTATGATCATGCGTCTGAGCGGTATCGAAGACGTTACCCTGTGGATTATTGTCGTCCTGGTCTTTACCATGATCCATGCCACCATGGTGCTGCTCGGCATATTCGGCCTGTCCAGGGCCCTGAATGGGCATTGCTGGCGCTATCCGCTGGTTGGTCGGCCCCTGCCCCGGTCCTGCGGCCTCGCGGATGAAACCTAGTTACAACTTATATGTTTTACGTTGCAGGTTTTTCAACTTACAACCGACGACCTGAAACATACAACGGCTGTTTGTTATGAAAACCCGCATTCAGAAATGGCGCTCGCTGACACAAACAGCTTTTTTTATTCTGTTCCTGGCAGCACCGCCGCTGAATATCTTCCGCTACGATCTCACCCAGGGCCACTTTATCGTTCTCGGCTTTAACTGGACACTGCAGCTCGACAGCCTGCAGAACGATCCTGGCAGTGCCGCGCTTCATGTTCTGCTTATCGGCCTGCTGCCCATTGTCACCCTTGCCGTAGCCTTTATCTACGTGGCCTGGCGCTGGGGCAGGCTGTATTGCGGCTGGCTGTGCCCGCACTACTCGGTAATTGAAATCATCAACCGCCTGATGATCCGCGCCAGCGGCAAGCCCAGTATCTGGGAAAAGAAGAAACTGCCCGAGGTGCAGCTGTACAAACCGGAAGATCAGCGTGTGCAGAAACCGGACGCACGCTACTGGATACCAACCCTCATTGCCGTGGTCGGCTTCGCTTTTCTCTGGGCCGTCGCCCTGCTTACCTATCTGCTGCCGCCGTTTGAAATCTACCACAACCTGCTGCATGGCGAACTGACCCGCAACCAGGCTCTGTTTATCGGCGTCGCCACCCTGGTGCTGTCACTGGAGTTTCTTGTCTTCCGCCACCTGTTTTGCCGTTACGGTTGCGCCGTTGGCCTGTTCCAGAGCCTGGCCTGGATGGCCAACCGCAGGGCCATGGTCATCAGTTTTGACACCGATCGCGCCAGGGCCTGCCGCGACTGCAACAATGCCTGCGACAATGTCTGTCCCATGCGCCTGCAGCCGCGCACCATCAAGCGCAAGATGTTCACCTGCACCGAGTGTGGCGAGTGTATTTCCGCCTGCATCCAGGTACAGCAGTTCAGGCACGATACCGGCCTGCTGCACTGGGTCGAAGGCGAAGCCGCCGCGCGCATATCCGAACCACCGGTATCGGAACTTTCCATCAGCCGGCAGGCGGAAAGCGCCGAAGACAGTAAACCCGCAAGCAAGGCAGTCTGATATGGAAGAGAAAGTCGGCGAACTCTGGCATAAACTGATCACCCGCGCGGCGGATGCCCAGCACCCGAAGGCGGCTGTCTACCTGCACGACCTGCGGAAGACCCTGGGCATCTTTTTCCGCGCCCTGGGCGGCGACAGCGGCCTGCAGCTGGAAATTGCCGACGCTACCAGCAACCTGTCACGCCGTAACCTGCTGCAACGCATAGCCGGCAGTAATACAAAAATACAGCTGGCCTGGCGCGATGAAAACGCCCTGAAGCTGCCGGCCAGCATTGCCTGGTTCGAAGACCCGGCTCTCAATACCGACCTGTACTACTGGCTGGCTTGCCTGGCCGCGGTGCCGGATGATGCCGTTGACGGTCCGCAAACCATACACTGGTTTGCCCGCAACCAGGCCATGGTGCTTAACGCACTGGAGCATTTCCCCGGCATTCGTCCACGTTACCAGCGCCTGGTCAACGCGCATCTGCTGCAGCGCCCGGACACCGGCAAACTAAAAGGCGAAGATGCCGAAGCCGAGCTGGGCATACAGCAGGCGCTGAAATCCCCCGGCAGTATCCAGCATATCCCCTACACGCGTTACCCGCCGCAGCCCGTTCCGCTATGGCTGCACCCTGACCCGCCACTGACCGGCGGCAGCCAGCGTGAAGCGGAGGACAGCGACAGCGCATCCGCCGGCGACAGCCGTGAGATCGAGGAAATGGCAAAGCGCCAGGCCGAGCGCGTCGAGGAACCCGAATCCGAGCGCGGCCTGATAACCGTGCGCATGGAGAACATTTTCACCATGGGCGAGTTCGTCAATGTCGATCGTGGCACCGAGGATGAAGACGACATGGACCGCGCCGAAAATGTCGCCCGCGAGCTCGACAAACTATCGGTTTCAAAAAACGCCAGGGCCTCGAAAAACAAACTCAAGTTCGACCTCGACCTGCCCTCGGCGGAAAGTGACGATACCGTACTGAGTGACGGCATCCTGCTCCCCGAGTGGGACTGGAAAAAACAGCAACTGCTGCCGAACCGCTGCCGCATCGTACAGATGATCGCCGACGATGCCGAGCCCTGCCCGCTGCCAGCACATTTAACGCGCACGGCAAAACGTCTGCGCGACCAGTTCCAGGCCATTACCCCGGCGCGCACCTGGCACAACCGGCAGATGGATGGCCAGGATATCGATATCGATGCCTATCTGCGATTTATTGCTGACCGGACTGCCGGCCATAAAGTCGCCGCCGAAAACCTCTACCGTGAAATGCGCAGCGGCGCCCGCGACCTCGCCTGTCTGCTGCTGGCCGACCTCTCGCTTTCCACCGATGCGCACATTAACGATAACTACCGTGTTATCGATGTTATCCGCGACAGCCTCTACCTGTTCGCCGAAAGCCTGAACGCTACCGGCGACCGTTTCAGCATGCTCGGCTTCTCTTCAAGAAGACGCAACCCCATCCGCGTCCACCAGCTGAAAAACTTCGACGAAACCTACAACGCCACCATCCGCGGTCGCATCAACGCCATCAAACCCGGCTACTATACAAGGCTGGGTGCGGGCATACGCCACGCCAGCGAACTGCTGAAAAACCAGGGCAGCAGTAATCAACTCCTGCTTATTCTCACCGACGGCAAACCCAATGACCTCGACCAGTATGAAGGACGTTACGGCATAGAAGACACCCGCCAGGCTGTCATAGAAGCCAGGCAGATGGGACTGCAACCGTTTTGCGTCACCATCGACAGCAAGGGCAATGACTACCTGCCGCATATTTTCGGGAACGGGGCTTATGTGGTGGTGAGAAATCCTGAGCAGTTACCGCGCGAGTTGCCCAGGTTGTATGCTTTATTGACGAGGGATTAATAAAGCAGATAGTCAGGAATGCAATCTGTCTAACACTTCCGTATAAATCTGGCAGTCTTTATAGAATGGTAGTCACTGGCATGTGCGCCAATTGCAGGGCTGATGATAAAACCGGAACACATCCTGTAGCCAATAGCAATTGTTCTACACAAGCAACTGTTTTTTATAGGGTTTTATATTATAAGGGAAACTATACTGTAGCCAGGCGAGGACCTGTCTTGCAATAAAATAAAAACCCATGTAAAACAAGGGTGAATAAGGTTTAGACAGAAACGCGTGAAATGACAGAAACTTTTCCGTCTAATACTTTCTGTCTAATATACTGTTAACCCCAATAAATAAAAGAGAGAAGCATTGCTTACACATTCCTTTGAAGATTTAGCACAGACGTTTAGAGTTCTAGGCGAATCAAATAT
>DRLE01000188.1 GCA_011051475.1 Gammaproteobacteria bacterium | reverse complement strand
TGAATAGCCGCTGAAGGTGGGGTGGATCATCAGCAGTCTGTCTTCCGGCTCTATGCCATGCTGGCGCAGCTCCTGTGCCACCGCCTCCCTGTCTTCATTCCTGACCGGCAGGTAATTGTAGCTGTCAATGACCGGCTTGCTGCAGGCCTCGGCAACAAAGTCGATATAGGCTTTGGCGCAGTGCTTGAGTTCGGTAGAGCCCTTGTACTGGTGAAAGTCGGTATCGATGTCCTCAAACAGGGCGCCGATACGCGGGCTGGTATCAAAACAGATGATCTTGTCGAAGTGCGTGTTTTGCAGCTTGTCGAGTATGGCCTTTTTGTCGCGATAGGGTTTGAACAGGCCGCTGCGGTTCCAGGTCCAGATATCACGAATATTGGGATGAAAATCACGCAGTAACAGCTTGCCGACCGGACTGAGCAGCAGGGTGATTTCGGCATCCGGATAGTATTGCAGCAGGGCTTTCAGCGCGGGCGTCATCATGACCGTGTCGCCAACGCGGCCGACACGCACGGCAAGAATTTTCTGTTTTTTAGCTGACATCGGTAAAAATCTTTTCCAGTTGAGCAAAGTGCTGCGCGCTGTCGAACTGGGCGTCCGCCTTCTGTCTGCCTGCAGTGGCAAGCTCTGCTTTCAGCGCGGGCTGATCATGCAGCAGACAGAGCTGCCTGCATAAGTCGTCGGCATCGCGTGACTCGAACAGCAGGCCGGTTTTGCCGTGATCGATGATTTCCGGCACACCGCCCCGGTTGCTGCCAACCACTGCCACGCCGGCGCGCATGGCCTCGGGCAGCACCAGGCCGAAGGTTTCCTCGTAGGTAGTCAGGCAGATACAGTCGCATATCTGCATCAGCTGCTGCGGGTTGTCGACAAAATCATTGAAGACGATCTGCCCATCTATCTGCGCGGTTTCAGCCATGTCTTTAAGTTGTTGACGGTAACCGGGCAGCATTTCATGACCGACGATCAGCGCTTTTAATCGTTTATTCCGGGCTCGCGCTTCGGCAAGCGCCGAGATCAGCAGATACTGGCCCTTGCCTTCTTCAAGACGACCAAACAGGCCGACAACAAAATCATCAGCGGCAAAGCCTTTTTCCTGACGAAGTTGCTGTACTTCGTTCTGGTCAAGAAACCTGTCCGGCGGGTTCACGCCGTAGTACAGGGTTTGTATCCTGATGTGTTCGCCGGGCAGGTAGCGTTTGCAGAGTTCTTCAAGCTGGCGGGTAATGGTCAGCATCAGGTCAAGCTGCGCATAGAGAAAACGGTGATAGATATCCTTTTTCTCGCGGGTAATCATCATCTGCCGGGTATAGACCAGTTTCGGTTTGCGCCGGCTCAGGCGTTTTGCCAGTGAGGCAAGGGCGAGATCCTTGCCCCAGTGCATGTGCACAATATCGATCTTTTCTCGGTCGATAATCCGCGCCAGTCTGTAAGCGCTGAGCAGTGGCAGGGGCCTGAAAGCGGGATTCAGATAAAAGGTCTGCAGTTTCAGCTCGTGCAGTTTGTTATCCAGCCTGCCGCCTTTGGCGGTGACAAAAACAACTTCGTGATCTTTAGACAGTGCCAGCGCCGAGCGCAGGGCATAGAGTTCGAGGCCACCCAGATCCTTTGACATGCAGAGTGTAAGAATCTTCATGTCAGTTTTCCTGCGTTGTCAGTTGCTTCCTCATAATAATGGCCTTGCTGTATTTGATAAAGACATGCATAAATGACAGCGTTGCCACCACCAGGCCGGCAAAGCCGTCGAGAAAACCGCGTTTGAGGATATAGATCTTGAAAAACAGCCAGCTGCTGTGGGTGAGGGGGCTGAATACCGTGAATGACCTGTTTTTGCGTATCAGTTCCTGCGCACCGATTTCGGTGAACCTGTCGATGGTCTTCAGATGGTCGGAGATACTGTCGAAGGAGTAATGCTGGATGTCGCCGGCCAGACGGACGATATTGCTGCCCTCGGTAATTATATGGTCGTGCGGGTTGGTGCCGCCCCAGTGCGCGGTTTTCCGGTTGAACAGCCGGGTTTTCAGGTCGGGGTACCAGCAGTGGTTGAGCCAGCGGTAAACATAAAAGGTCTTGCGCGCCATGCTGTAGGCATCGGCCTGCTCGATAGTGTCCTTGATGGCCAGTATGGACTGGCGCAGTTCCTCCGACAGTCTTTCGTCGCAATCCAGGCTGAGTATCCAGTCATGGCTGGCCTGTTCAAGGGCAAAGTTTTTCTGTTCGATAAAACCGAGAAAATCCTGATTGATAATCCGGTCGGTATATTTTGCGGCAATGGCCACGGTATTGTCGGTGCTGTTTGAATCAACAACAACGATTTCATCGGCTATACCCTGCAGGCTTTTCAGGCAGTCCTCTATTTTTTTCTCTTCATTGAAGGAAATAATGCAGGCGCTGATTTTAGCCATTTTCTATTTTGTCTTGTTTTTAAATGACAGACTTGAAATATTCAATGGTTTTAGCCAGCCCTTCTTCAAGTTTTATCACCGGTTCCCAGCCAAGTTTTTCTTTGGCCAGACTGATATCCGGCTGACGCTGGCGAGGGTCATCCTCGGGCAAGGGTTCATTGATCAGTTTTGATTTTGATCCGACCATTTCCAGCGTTTTTTCCGCCAGTTCACGTATAGTGAATTCGCCGGGGTTGCCCAGGTTTACCGGGCCCATGAAATCACTGTCCGTGTTCATCAGACGTATAAAGGCGTCGACCATTTCATCCACATAACAGAAAGAGCGGGACTGCTGGCCATCGCCATAAATTGTAATATCTTCACCCTTTAGCGCCTGAACAATAAAGTTGGATACCACACGCCCGTCGTTTGCATGCATGCGCGGGCCATAGGTATTGAAAATGCGGGCAATCTTGATATCAAGATTGTGCTGCCGGTGGTAGTCGAGAAAAAGGGTTTCGGCGCAACGTTTGCCTTCATCGTAACAGGACCTTATACCGATCGGATTAACCCTTCCCCAGTAGGATTCAACCTGAGGGTGGACTTCGGGGTCACCATAAACCTCGGAGGTTGATGCCTGCATTATTTTCGCGCCGGTTCGCTTGGCCAGTCCGAGCATATTGATAGCACCATGCACACAGGTTTTTGTTGTCTGTACCGGATCATGCTGATAATGAATCGGCGAGGCTGGGCAGGCGAGGTTGTATATCTCATCAACTTCAATATAAAGCGGCATGGTGACGTCATGGCGAAGCAGTTCAAACCGCGGGTTATCTGTCAGATGGATAATATTGTGTTTGTTACCGGTAAAAAAGTTATCGAGGCAGATAACTTCGTGACCTTCGTTTAACAGTCTTTCACACAGATGAGATCCGAGGAAGCCGCCACCGCCGGTGATAAGAATTTTTTTTGCATTCAAAAGCATGTTGTAAGCCTCTTTGGATTATTTGTTTACTGTAAAGGGGTGGTGGCACCCGGTTGTTCCGTTTCATCCGGGCGGTTGTTTTCGCGCATATAGCGTATGGTCTGCCAGATGGCCTCAAGCTTTTCTTCCATGTCTTTTTTTACGTCACCGAACTTTGCTGATACATCTTTTCTCGGGTTTTTTCCGTCTAGCTGATGTAGCTGTTCGCCTTCACCGTCAACCTGTCTTAGCAGATAGAACTTGTCTGACAGCAGGCCAATGGTTCGACCGCTGCCGTGTTCGATGGTGAAAGCGTAGCGTTCATCGCTGAAACTCTCGTCAAACAGATCCCGGCCCAGCGTGGTGTCCAGATAGGGCGTACGGGTAAGGCTGGCGATAGTTGGCAGCACATCCACTTCGCTGGCTATTGTATCAAATACCTCGGGTTTGCTGATAACACTTTTTCCGAACATTACCAGTGGTACGCGCAGGCCCTGTACCCGCAGCTGCTCTTCCCAGGCCAGGATATGACTGCCGGTTGGGGCATGGATGCCGTGGTCACCGAAAAAGACAAACAGGGTGTTGTCAAAATAGGGTTCTTTGGCCGCCATTTTCATAAAGTGGCCGAGGCTGTGATCCATAAAACGGAAGGAGTTCAGCTCTTCGAGTGACTGGAAACCGTAATTCTGTACGGGTTCGGGCAGGTCAGCCTCGGTCAGCATGACAAAGTCTTCATTATCCTCGGGGATGGTGTAGGGACGGTGGTTGCCGGAGGTCTGGATGACGGCAAAAAACGGCTTTTTCTCGCGGGCCAGCACGGCATTGGCTTCGTGGAACAGGCTCAGGTCGGAAATACCCCAGACATCGATGCGGGGCGATTCATAGCTGCCTTCCTCATAGATTTTCAGCCCCGGTATATTGGAGGCGAGCAGGCCGCGAATATTGGCCCAGCTGGCGCTGCCGCCGAGAAAATAGTATTTCTCGTAGCCTTTGAAGTCATTGATAATGGTGTGCTGGTCAACGATAAGCGGGTTACGTGTCGAAGTCTTGTTCTTCTCGATATCCGGCAGACCGGTGGTAAAGGTCCAGACCGAGCGTGCGGTGCCGGTGCTGGGGGTGAAGAAGTTCCTGAAGTAATAACCCTTGCGGGCAATTTTTGCCATATTGGGGGTCGGGTCGATGGGGTTGCCCGAGAGCGTGGTCTTGTAGGAGGCAAAGGATTCCAGAATAACCACGATAACATTCGGTCGCTTCTGCTCATCCTGCGGGAAGCTGTATTCACGCCGGTAGTTCAGCGTCTCCACATCCGGCTGCTTGATGCCAAGATAATCCACCATGATGGGATAGACCCTGCGGGTGGCTTCAGGGTCATAGCTTTCCTCGATGTTTTTCATGGTGTTGATGAAGTAGATCACCGGGTTGGAAGCCAGCTGCGCACTGAAGGCGTGGGTGCTGAAAAAGGCGTCACTCCAGCGCAGCGGGTACCAGGAAATCTTGGCCATAAAACCGGCCAGCACGATAAACAGCGAGAGAAAGGCGAAAACGATCTGGAAATACCAGCGCTGGCGGCGCCACCAGGGTTTGCCTTCCTCCGGCCGGATCAAGGCAGTGAGCTTGAGGAAGATATAGATGGTCACGGCGGTAACGGCGAGCAGGATCAGGCCGCCCCAGATGACCGGGTAGGTTTCCCAGACCATGGTGGCGGAAATCCAGGGGTTTTCCAGGAAGCGCAGGGCGGTGGCATTGAGCCGCTGCTGCAGATAGGCATAGTGGCCGGCATCGGTGATATAGATGACATACATCAGGAAGATGGCGAGGCTGATCAATACGGCCCAGAAACGCCGACCAAACTGGCTGTACACCGGGTGCAAGGGCGGGATCCAGCCAAGTAGGAGTACCGGAAGTAACATGCCCAGTGTTGCCTGCAGGTCGAACTTCATGCCAAGGTAGAATGACCAGAGCAGGTCGGCAGTGGAAACAGGGTCGGCCGGGTTATGGAATTTCAGCCAGAAGATCAGGCGCAGGGCCGACTGGATAATCAGAAATAAGCATAGAACCGTGAGCACATACAGGTATAATCGCGGTATC
>DRLE01000187.1 GCA_011051475.1 Gammaproteobacteria bacterium | reverse complement strand
GTTCAAATTTGCTCCTGCAAATTTAGTCAACAGCAAAAAAAGAGTAACCAGAAAAATGCCGCCGCTGCAGACTGCGCCCGCGCACCCATAAAAGCGATGGGCGCGCGGGTACCCCTTTGCGTCTTTTGTAAAGGGGCGCAGCCTGTAGTAGCGGCGTCTTTTGGTTCCTTTTCTTCGCTGTTGAAGAAAAGGGACTCGCCGTCAGGGCGAAACGTTAACTATCAACGCCAAAAAGATCAAAAGAAAAACTACCCCACAGCCGACTGCTTCCCGGTCTCCTGACTCAACAAATACTCCTCATAAGTCCCACGAAAATCAACCAGCCCATCCGGTGTCATCTCTATAATCCGCGTCGCCAGCGACGATACGAACTCGCGGTCGTGACTGACGAAGAACAGGGTGCCGGGGTATTCTTCCAGCGCCATGTTCAGCGATTCGATGGATTCCATGTCGAGATGGTTGGTGGGCTCGTCGAGCAGCATGATATTGGGTTTCTGCAGCATCAGCTTGCCGAACAGCATGCGGCCCTGTTCACCACCGGAAATCACATTGACGGACTTCTTGATGTCGTCCTGTGAGAACAGCAGGCGGCCAAGGGTGCCGCGGATGACCTGTTCGTCATCGCTGTCCTTGCCCCAGTGATTCATCCAGTCGAACAGGGTCTCATCGGATTCAAAATCCGCCGCGTGGTCCTGGGCGTAGTAGCCCAGCTCGGCGTTCTCCGACCATTTTACCGTGCCGTTGTCGGGTTCAAGGTCGCCGTAGAGGCAACGCAGCAGGGTGGTTTTACCGATGCCGTTGGGACCGATTATAGCGACGCGTTCGCCGACTTCGACCATCATGTCCAGATTGCTGAACAGGGTTTCTTCATAGCCCTTGCCCAGGCCTTCGACTTCGACGGCGAGGCGGTGCAGCTTTTTCTCTTCTTCGAAACGGATATAGGGGTTCTGCCGGCTCGATGGCTTGATGTCTTCGAGCTGGATTTTCTCTATCTGTTTGGCGCGCGAGGTGGCCTGGCGTGACTTTGAGGCATTGGCCGAGAAGCGGCTGACAAAGGCCTTGAGTTCGGCGATCTGCGCCTTTTTCTTGGCATTGTCGGACAGCTGGCGGGCGCGGGCCTGGGTGGAGGCCAGCATGTACTCGTCGTAGTTGCCCGGGTAGATGCGGATTTCACCGTAGTCGAGGTCGGCCATGTGGGTACAGACGCTGTTCAGAAAATGACGGTCATGCGAGATGATGATCATGGTGCAGTTGCGCTCGTTGAGCACGCCTTCGAGCCAGCGGATGGTGTTGATGTCGAGGTTATTGGTGGGCTCGTCGAGCAGCATAATGTCGGGTTCGGAGAACAGTACCTGTGCCAGCAGCACGCGCAGTTTCCAGCCGGGGGCGACCTCGCTCATCGGGCCGTAGTGCTGTTCGGTGGGAATGCCCACGCCCAGCAGCAGTTCACCGGCGCGCGCCTCGGCGGTGTAACCGTCCATTTCGGCAAACTCGGCTTCGAGTTCACCGGCGCGAATGCCGTCTTCCTCGGTCATTTCAGGCTTGGCGTAAATGGCGTCGCGCTCGGACTTGATCGCCCAGAGCTGTTCATGGCCCATAATCACGGTGTCGATGACCTTGTGTTCCTCGTAGGCGAACTGGTCCTGTTTCAGCTTGCCCAGACGCTCGTCCGGATCTTTGGAAACATTGCCGGCGGTGGGTTCGAGATCGCCGCCGAGAATTTTCATAAAGGTGGACTTGCCGCAACCGTTGGCGCCGATCAGGCCGTAGCGGTTGCCGTCACCGAACTTGACGGATACGTTTTCAAAAAGCGGCTTGGCGCCGAACTGCATGGTGATGTTAGCGGTTGTTAACATGGTTTTTTCTAATAAGGTTGTAAGTTAAAAGTAGTGTGTTTTAAGCTTGCAGGCCTGCATGCGCGATAGCGTTGCGGGCGCTTTGCCGGCAACGGCTGCGCCTTATGCCGGCCTACGGAGCTCAGAATAAACGCTCAGGGTCTATCAGGCCGCATTGCGTACCTGGTTGCCATTATTATTCCTTCGGCGCGCATTCTTTCCGGGCCTGGGGTTTTTCCCGGCTGCGGGTTTTCTGCGGGCCTGGGGGCGGCGCTTCTGGCCACTGTTCTGGCCACCATTCTGGCCACCCCGTGCGCCGCCTCGCTGGCCACCACGGCCCCGGTTTATGGGTTCGGCCTTGATGCTCGGATCGGGCTCGAAACCCTCGATAACGCTTTGCGGAATATCGCGCTTGATCAGCTTTTCGATATCCTTCAGCAGTTTCAGCTCGTCGACACAGACCAGTGACATGGCTTCGCCCTCGTTGCCGGCGCGGCCGGTACGGCCAATGCGGTGGACATAGTCCTCGGCGACATTGGGCAGCTCGTAGTTGACCACGTGCGGCAGCTGGTCGATGTCGATACCGCGGGCGGCAATATCGGTGGCGACCAGGACACGCACCGCGCCGGACTTGAAGTCGGCCAGTGCGCGGGTGCGTGCGCCCTGGCTCTTGTTGCCGTGAATGGCGGCGGCACTGATGCCGTCCTTTTCCAGCTGCTGGGCCAGGCGGTTGGCGCCGTGCTTGGTGCGGGTGAACACCAGCACCTGCTGCCAGTTATTGGAGCCGATCAGGTAGGACAGCAGTTCGCGTTTGCGACTCTTGTCCACCGGGTGGATGACCTGGGTGACGGTATCGGTGGCGGCATTCTGCCGCGCTACTTCCACCAGCGCCGGTGAGTTCAGCAGGCTGTTGGCCAGCTTCTTGATCTCGCTGGAGAAGGTGGCGGAGAACAGCAGGGTCTGCTTCTTCTTGGGCACCAGTGCCAGTACTTTTTTGATATCGTGGATAAAGCCCATGTCGAGCATGCGATCGGCTTCATCGAGCACCAGGATGTCGATTTTCGACAGGTCTACCGAACGCTGGCTGACGTGATCGAGCAGGCGTCCGGGAGTGGCGACAAGAATATCCACGCCCTTGATCAGTTTCTGTTTTTGCGGGTTGATGCTGACGCCGCCGAAAACCACGGTGGAGCGCAGCGGCAGGTGCTTGCCGTAATCACGCACGCTTTCGGCCACCTGGGCGGCCAGTTCACGCGTCGGGGTGAGCACCAGGGCGCGCAGCGGGCGGCGACCCTTGTGCGGTTGTGAGGTTTCCATCAGGCGCTGCAGCAGGGGCAGGGTAAAGCCGGCGGTCTTGCCGGTACCGGTCTGCGCGCCACCCATCAGGTCGCGGCCTTCGAGGACGACAGGAATGGCCTGTTTCTGGATGGGGGTGGGTTCGCTGTAGCCTTTTTCGGATACAGCACGGTGTAATTCGGCCATAAGGCCGAGGGATTCAAATGACATGTTTGTTATTCTCTTTGGAATCGGCCCGCCCCGGAATCAATTGCTATCATCTGTTCTATTCGGGGTCGGTCCAGGCGGAAACGCGTATATTGTTGCGTTGATTAAGGGGTAAACCGGAAAGGGTTGCCGCTAACTATCGCTATTAAAACGGGTGCAGACCGAAGTGCACCGCATGAACGATTCATTATACGCTATATAGCCGCTTAATGACAGCATGCGTATAAACAGCCTTCAATCCCTGCGGCGGCTGTCTTTTTTACGGCGGTTTTGGGGCACCACTTCACCAAAGTGGGTGACCAGTGGAAAGCTGACGTCCTTGATTTTGCGCCACTCGCCACGGCGGGGTATTTTGATTTTGCTGTTTTCCTGAATCAGGCTGCTGTCTTTCTGGTGCTTTTGCAGGGTCAGCAGACGCTGCATTTTGGAAAGGTCTTTTTTGTCCAGTAGCATGGCCGATTCCACCCAGATATCGACAATATCGTAAAGCTCCTTTTTAGTGACCGGCTGCACCATGCGGCGTATCTTTTTAATGGCACGAATGGTGTTGTGTGACTGGTTGTGGCTTTTCAGGTAGTTTTCCACCGCCTGCATGCCCTGACCGTCCTCGGCGAGTACGTCGATGACGCCCATTTCATACAGCTCGGTAGCCGGCCAGGTCTTGCCGCTGAGAATCAGGCGCTCGGCCAGCGCTGAGCCGATGCGTCGCGTCAGCAGGTTATAGGCGCCCATACCGGGAAACAGGTTGAAGAGGATTTCGGGAAAACCCAGCACCGCGCTGCGCTCGGCAATGATAACGTCGCAGGAAAGGGCAATCTCAAAACCGCCGCCCAGTGCCTGTCCCTGAACCAGGGATATCAGCGTAATCGGCAGATCGAGGTTATCGATATTGCGGTGCAGCAGCTTGACACAGCTGTAGGCGTATTTCCTGAGTTTTTCCTCATCGCGGTCAATAATACACTGGTAGAACAGTTCGAGATCACCACCGAGGTTATAGATACCGGGAATTTTCGAAGCGAGAATAAGGTAGTGAAACGGCCAGATAAAACCGGACTGCTGGCTCTGATAAAAGGCGGTCAGTCGCTGCTGCGACAGGGTCAGCTCTTCAATCAGGGTGGTGTTCATGCAGGGCCGCGGTTTGGGTTGCATCCAGCACCAGATGGCAGCCGTTTCGGAATCGTAGCGGGTGGAGAACTGGCTGTATACCGGCGGGGTGTCACTGATACCGGTATCGCTTTTACTGTCCAGTGGTTTTGCGTGGCGGTTTGCCGTGCCGTCGGCCGGATCATCCACTTCCATTGCTATCACCTTTTTTCTTCTTGTTATTATTGTGATGACGCTAACTATACTGCTAACTTTCTGTTAATACAACAATTAATTCAGTTTTTAACAATATATTCAAGGTATATGATAAATAAAGGAAAAAAGCTGGACGATTATTGCTGAAGGCAGTAGTATGGCAGACCTGTCTGGAACAGTACTAAATCAAAACCGGATTGTCAGTTACCGCAGCACAAGCTGCAAGAAATTATTATGTCATTTGAAAAAATTGTAGATATTATTGTCGATACCGTTCACTGCAAGCCCGAGGACGTCAAGCCGGAATCCGAACTGGCGGCGCTGGGTGTAGGTTCTCTGGAAGCCATTACCGTTATCTTTGAACTGGAAGAGGCCTTCGATATTGAAATTCCCAATGAGGTTATCCCGTCCATTGTGACGGTCAACGATATCCTTACGCGCCTGGAAGAGGCGCGCCAGTAGAAAGCCGTATTCCGGTAAATCACATTCCAGTAAAACACACACGGGTAGTTGTATGAGCCGTTCAGTTGTTATCAGTGGGCTAGGTGTTATTTCTGCCGCTGGCCAGGATGTTCCCGCATTCTGGGATTCCCTTAAATCAGGACGCAGCGCGATCCGGCCAATGCAACCTGCGGTCGACGGCGTCAAGATCACTACCGCCGCGCAGCTGCAGGACTACCAGCCGGAAGAGCACTTCAGCGCGGAAGATCTCAGCCTGCTCGATCGTTACGCGCAGATGGCGGTTATCGCCGCGCGCGAGGCCGTGGCCGATGCCGGTCTGGCTAAAGATGATGCCGCACTGGCGGGAGCAGCCGCCATTGTTGGCAGCGGCTGCTGCGCCAAGAACACCGATGAAGACACCTGCATCCAGCTCTATCAGAAAGAGCGCAAGCGTGTACACCCGCTGACCATTCCCAAGGGTATGCCCAGCGCGGCGGCCAGCATGGTCAGTTATCACCTGGGCATCAAGGGGCCGGCATTTGTGCTGTCCAGCGCCTGCTCCTCCGGTTCTCACGCCATTATCCAGGGTATGTCCATGATCAGTTCGGGCATGGCGGATGTGGCCGTGGTGGGCGCTACCGATGCGCCCTTTACCTTTGGCCTGCTTAAATCCTGGGATGCGCTGCGCGTGGTCTCCGCTGATACCTGCCGGCCGTTTTCAAAAGATCGTAGCGGCCTGATTCTGGGTGAGGGTGCGGCCATGCTGGTGCTGGAATCGCGAGAGCACGCGGAACAACGCGGCGCCACAATTTATGCCGAACTGGCCGGCTGCGGCATGAGTTCCGATGCCGGGCACATTACCCGCCCGGATGTAGAGGGCATTTCGACTGCCATGACGCAGGCCATGCAGCAGGCGGGTATTGCCGCTGGTGAGCTGGACTATATCAATGCTCACGGTACCGGCACGCAGCTGAACGATGCGACCGAAACACAGGCCATTCAGCGCGTGCTTGGCGAGCACGCAGAGAATGTCGCGATATCCTCGACCAAGGCCATTCACGGACACGCGCTGGGCGCTTCCAGTGCACTTGAGCTGGTGGCGACGGCGCTGACCATGAAGCACGGTATTATTCCGCCCACGGTCAACTACAGTGAAGCCGATGAGGAATGTCCGCTGGACTACGTGCCCAACAGCGCCCGTGAGCAGACGGTTGATACGGCAATATCCAACTCCTTTGCTTTCGGCGGACTTAATGCGGTTATTGCCCTGAAGAAGATAAAGTAAACCAGGCACAGAACAATCATGACTGAATCGATTTTTAAAGAACTGGGTGAAGCCGGTATCTACCCTTATGGTACTGATGAACTGCTGCGTTTTGAAAAGCAGCTGACGCGTTATTTTTCGCGTGAATACCAGCGCTATGCCGGCAATAAGGAACCGGTCGATGTGTCCAGCGGACCGATTGCGCTGGCGGCAGAGGACCTTGCCGACCAGCACTATGATGAAGGCATCGCGTTTTTCAAGACCTTTCTCGACGACGAGACCATGTCCTACACCATGGCTTATTTTGACGAGGAACCGGAGAAGGCGTTGCACAGCAGCAAGACACTCGGCCAGGCGCAGACCGACAAGTTCGACCTGATCGCCTCGCGCCTTGAACTTTCCGGCGATGAAAAACTGCTGAATATCGGTTGCGGTTTCGGCTATTTTGAATCGTTTCTGCTGGAACGCTACCCGGAACTGCGCATTACCTCGACCACGCACAGCCGCGACCAGTATGACTTTATTCTGCAGCGTCGCAAAGACAGCGACGACATACTGTCGTCGGATCGCTTCACACTGTTTTACGGTGAGATCAATGATGATACCGTCGCCATGCTGGGCGAGGGCGTCTACGACGTGGTGACCTCGGTCGGGCTGATGGAGCAGATCAATAATATAGGCGTTTTCTACGCGATGATCAGCCAGCTGCTGGCCGATAATGGTCGTATGTTTCATCACCTGATTGTTTCACGCGATCTGATTCCGCAGTTTCTCGATCCCGGAGAAACGCTGATCGGTGAGTATTTTCCCGGCGGCAAGGTGCTGCCGTTCTATACCCTTAAGGACAATCATTTCGAACACTTCGAGCTGCAGAACGCCTGGTTTATTAATGGCATGAACTACTGGCATACGCTGGATGACTGGCACAGAAACTTCTGGGAAAACCTTGCGCAGGTCTATCCATCGATAATGACGCAGCAGCGGGTGGATTACTGGAACAAGTATTTCGTGCTGTGCAAGGCGCTGTTCTATCCGGAAAACGGCCAGGCCTACGGCAATGGCCAGTACCTGTATCGCAAACGCGGCTGATTGCTATTTCTGACTGTTTTTCCTGACTGCTATTCCGGCTCAGTTCGGCCTGACGCTGAACAGGGTGGGGACGTGCCTTGAGTGCTCCTGGTTCAGCCATGTGTCGACTTCCCCGGCCGCCATAGGCTTGCTGAAGAGGAAGCCCTGAATGATTTCACCATCCAGCCTGCGGATTTCACCGAGTTCTTCAACGGTTTCGACGCCTTCGAAGACATTGGTCATGCCCAGGCTGGCGCTCATTTTGACGATGGCCTGTACAATGCTCTTCAGGTCGTTGTTGGTGTTGATTCCCCTGACCAGTGACTTGTCGACCTTGATGGTATCGATGGGCAGGCGTGTCAGGTAGTTCATGGCGGTATAGCCGGTACCGAAATCGTCCAGTGCGATACTGCAGCCCAGGGCATGCAGCTGGGTGAGGAACTCGCGCGTGGTTTCGAAATCGTTGATCAGCAGGCTTTCGGTAATCTCGAATTCAAGCTGTGAGGCCCTGATGCCGGTTTTTGCAATCTCGTTTTTGACATGTTCGACAAAGGCCATTTCATTGCATTGCAGGGCTGACAGGTTTATCGCGAAAGTTATCTGCCTGTCCATGTAGTTGCGGGCAAAACGGGCAACCTCACTGACGATCCAGTCACCGACGGCATAGATAAGCCCGGTTTCCTCAAGCAGGGGCACAAAGCGCGCGGGTGATATTTCGCCGTATTTCCTGTTGTTCCAGCGTATCAGCGATTCAAAGCCGAGCGTAACGCCTGTACTGCTGCTGATCTGAGGCTGGTAGACCATATAGAACTCATTGTTCAGCAGGGCGTTATGCAGCTCACCCTCAAGCTCAAGGCGGTCGCGAAGCTGGTTGGACATGCTCTCATCATAGAACTGGAACTGGTTACCGCCGGTCTTTTTGGCGCGGTACATGGCCGTGTCGGCATTACGCAAAAGAATCAGCGCGGTATCGCCATCATTGGGATAGATGCTGATGCCAATGCTGGCACCGATATGGATGCGGTGTGACATAATGTCGAAAGCCGTTGTCAGGCTGTCGATAATTTTGCGCGCCACCTTGACGGCCTCATCCGAGTCCCGGACCTGCTCCAGTACGATGACAAACTCGTCACCGCCATTGCGTGAGACGGTGTCCTGCTTGCGCAGGGTGGACAGCAGCCTGGTGGCGACTTCCTTGAGCAGCTTGTCACCGATGGTGTGGCCGAGGCTGTCATTAATGGTTTTAAAGCGGTCAAGATCAAGGAACAGTATGGCCAGTTTGCAGTTGGTGCGAGAGGTATTCTTGATTGACTGTTCGATGCGATCGAGCAGCAGGTTCTTGTTGGGCAGGCCGGTCAGTTCATCATGGTAGGCAATATACTGCAGATCGCGCTCCGCGCGCTCTTTCTTGTCGATAACGCTGGAAAGGTGCAGGTTCATATCGACCAGATCTTTTGTGCGTTCCTCAATCTTTTTCTCCAGCCCCTGCTTGCTCTGCTCCAGTTCAAGCTGGACCTTTTCGCGAATGCTGATTTCACTGTTAAGATCATTGATCAACTGTTCATTGAACAGGGTCAGTTCGATTTCATTCTTGTAGTTACGGTTAAAACGGTAACTGGTCAGGACCATTACCACGGCAAACAGGAAATAGCCGACGATCATCTGGATATTGTATTCATTCTGTACGACGGAAAACACGTAGATAATGGCCAGTGACTGCGGCAGCATAAACAGCAGGTAGGCCGGCATCCAGGTTGACAGGGTGGCGATACTGGCGGCGATCAGTCCGAAGTTGAGCAGGAAAACCAGCGTGCGCAGGGTTTCGTTATCGGTATAGATCTGGCAGTACGCAATGCCTGCCCAGAAGCAGCCAACGATAAAGGTGAGCAGGGCGTGACCGCGCAAGTACTGTATCAGGTGTCGTTTGTGTTGCAGATATTTCTGTGACAGCAGGATACGCGCCAGCGAAGTGATAATAATCAGTGAGACCAGGTATTCGACAGGGGCATCCTGCTCGCTGCTTTTCAGAACGATCAGGGCCAGCAGGGCGGCGAAAATATTGCCGATACCACCAGCCAGGGTTGATCTGAAAAGCGGCTCGGCCTGCTTTTGCAGAATACGCAGGTTTTTCTGCCGGAAGGCTTTGAACTTGCTTGAAAAATGCGTATCTCTGCTAGCCATGTTTGCGGACTCAGGGGTACCGAGACAACTCCCGATGCACGTGTCAATGTGGGTGAATTATTATGCGAGACATTTATCAGGAAACAGTGTTTCCATGTGATTGTTAAGAATAGACCAGTATTCTTTATTTATAAGAGATAGTGTTGCTTTTATTTCTGAACTATCTGTATAAACTACATTAAAAGACTGCCATAATTAACTGATATATAAATAATTAACGAGTCTTTTTAACGTCGCAGGCGGTCAAATGATTTGCGCCTGTTCCCTCGCACCGGTTGACGCCGCTGCTGTTAAGCTATAACTTTCCGCTTCCACATACCCGTAACATTAATTAACGACTATTTAAATAAATAAGGAATAAAAAAATCATGAAATACCCTGGACGATTACTCGCGGCCATTGCTGCCGTCTCTTTCTTTGCTCTTAGCGTTGTTATACCGACAAATGCCTGGGCCGGCAGCAGTACGCCGGTGCTTGACCGCATTCAGAAATCCGGCAAGCTGGTTATCGGCACCTCTGCCAATATGCCGCTGATGTCAGAACAACTGGAAACCGGCGAGATTGCCGGTTTCGATATCGACATGGCTACCGCCCTGGCTGAAAGCATGGGCGTGAAGCTGGAAGTCAAGGTGATTCCTTTCGACAAGCTGATCCCGGCGCTGGAATCGGGCAAGGTTGATGCCGTGTTCTCCAATATGACCATGACCGTTGAGCGTAACATGCATGTAGCCTTTGCGGGTCCGTACTTCGTCTCGGGTAAATGCCTGATTACGAAAGAAGAAGAAATGGCCAAAAAGTCCGACGCGAAGGAGCTTAAAGCCGAAGATCTCAGCATTGCCGTGGTCAAGGGCTCAACTTCCGAGCTTTTTGTCAGGGAGCTGCTGCCACAGCTGAAACGTATCGCTGTCAGTGATGTCGACAAGGGCACGAACATGGTTGAAAAAGGCAAGGCTAAGGCCATGATGACCGATTTTCCTATCTGCCTGAGCGTCATGAAGCGTTACCCGGACAAGGGTTTTCAGTCCGTGGTTTCACTGCTGACCTATGAGCCTATCGGTATAGCCCTGCCTGCCAATGATCCGCTGTTTGTTAATCTGGCTGAAAACTTTATTCAGCGCGCTGATGGTGTCGGCCTGACCGAGGAGCTGGCGCTGAAATGGTTCGGGGATGCGATCCTGAGCATTATTGAACAGGAGCAGAAAAAAGAAGCCGGAAAAAACGGCAAGTAAGCGGTTTATACAAAACCCGGAATAAGCCGGGAAAATACGCTCATGCCGGCATTCTGCCGGCATGAGCTGCAATAAAAAGATCCTTTTCTGTCCCTGGTGATGAGCGTCATCCCGGTGGCAGGGGCGGGTCTTTTTTTTCGTCGACCTCTTCCTGCTCCCACTGCAGATAGCAATCATGGGCGTGGCGGGCAAAGGCCTCACTCTCATTGAAATCTTCGGGCAACATGGCGTCGAACACATGGTAGATGACGCGTCTGTCCCTGGCCGTAAAAATCTGCCACAGCATACGGGGCATGCTCTGATCGGTCCATTCAAAGACATCCTCATCAAGGTATTGCAGGAAAACCGGCAGTACCGGCACGCCCGACTGCAGGGAAACATCGAAGGCGCCGGTTTTGAACTCGTGATAGATGCGTCGCCCCTTGCAGCCGCCTTCAGGAAAAACCACCAGATTTTTACCGGCCCTGACCGCCTGCAGCATAGCCTGCAAGGCGGCCTTTCGTGAGTCTTTGCTACCGCGTTTGACAAAAATCGTACCGGCATAATCGCTCATGCGCCCAAGAACATACCAGTCGCGCACGCCGGCCTTGGCCAGCGGATAGACATCAAACAGGGCGGGGATGGCAAAGTCCTCCAGTACCGAGGGGTGGTTGGCGATCAGAATATAGTGCTCGGGCAGCGGTTTTTTATTTCTGTAAACGCGTTCGAGTTCGATGCCCAGTGCCTTGATAAACAGCCGGCACCAGTAGCGCCCCAGAAAATGGTAATAGCGGCCGGATAAACGTCTGGGAAGGAAGGATAACAGATAGAGAGCAACGGCCAGCAACAGCAGCGCCAGCCAGTAAAGCGGCCGTAACGCCGGTTTGGCGTATATCTTTTCACTGTGCCTGGTCATAAGTCCTGTTCTGCGCGGTTCCCTTATTTTCGGCCGGTCCGAAAACAAAAAGTTCAGCAAGGCCAAGCAGGCAGAAATAGATGCAGGCCATGGCAATGGCGCGTTCGGGTTCGCGCTCCCATATGCCACCGCCCCGGTCCGGATAAACCTCGGCCAGCACGCTGCTGGTAATGCCCAGTTCCGGTACGGGCAGAAAAATGGAGGCCGCTGTCAGCAGCAGATAAAGCACAATGCCCAGAGCCGCACGTTTCATGTATTCATCACGGCCTCCCTCCCTGAGCAGCACGCTGCTGATAAAGCGTCCGAGCATAACCGAGGCGAAAATCAGCATGAGTTCATTGCTGCCGGTCGAGCGGGCTATACCGTAGGTCATCAGGCCGTAAAACAGTAGCAGCCCGAGGAAGATTTTAATCTGCTTTTTGGTATCCCTGCTTTCAGCCGCCAGTGTAGCGATAAAGACACCGGAATGCAGAAGAATAAATTCCAGTACCAGCAGACCGACCGCAAACGGCACCCAGCGTCCATTGTCCCACTGCATGGGAAAGCGCCAGACATCCAGTAGCACCCAGGACAGATACAGGTAGGGGATGGCGCTGGCGAGCACTGCCAGCCACTGGCGGGTTTTTGTCAGGGGTGTTGTCATTACCGGAGTATAGGTAATGAAGGTGATTTTTCTGGATGGGGTTTTGGCTTGATGGTGAGTTACTGCGGCTTTCTTATAATCTTTTTTTTGTTGAGTGCTCGGGTTTCGCCCTGACGGCGAGTCCCTTTTCTTCAACAGCGAAGAAAAGGAACCAAAAGACGCCGCCACTGCAGGCTACGCCCCCTTGCAAAAGCAGCAAGGGGGTACCCGCTGAACCGGGTCTTTTGATTTTGCAACGCGCCTGAACTCACGCCCGAAAAACGCGGGCGCTCAGACAGCAGGCGCTAAAGGCGGCAAAATAAAAAGACCCGGTTCAGCGGCTTGCCTGAGGTGGATTAAAAACGGAAAAAACAAAAACCAGTACTGAGAGCTCTGCACCTGTAGGCCTGCATAAGGAACGTTGCAGGCTTTCTACCATCAATGTGCCGGAAACGCTATCGCTTATTCCGGCCTACAAAAAACCAAAAAAGTCATCCGCTTTTGCTTTTCTCCCGCCTCGGACAAGCCGTTGTTTTGCTGGTCTTGTCAGGCCTGTCTTTAGCGCCTGCTGTCAGAGCGAAACTCGGACACTCAACAGCAAAAAGATAAAAAAAGCCAGCCAGTCACTAAATAGCAAAGACGAACTCGAATAATAAATTATTCGACTTCATTACCAACATTCATATCCTTAATCTGCTCCGGCAGATCCTTCATATTATCCTGCACCTGATCTCCCATATCGATCGGGTTCGGCATGGTTACTTCCGGCGCATACCAGCCACCGGGCATCT
>DRLE01000186.1 GCA_011051475.1 Gammaproteobacteria bacterium | reverse complement strand
CCGGCTTGCTGGTATCGATGGAAATGACCACATCGCTGTGCTGGCGGATCTTTTCAATAACGGGAATAACGCGCTCGAGCTCTTCATCGAGCGCTACGGGGACAGCCCCGGGGCGGGTGGATTCGCCACCGATATCGATGACCTGGGCACCCTCTTCCTGCATCTGCAGGGCGCGGTGCAGGGCATCGTCGAGGCGGTTGAAACGACCGCCATCGGAGAACGAATCTGGGGTGACATTGAGGATGCCCATAATCACCGGCTCGTTATTATGGCGTTTTTTGAGAATTGCCTGCATGAATGCGCAGTTCGTTGTTCGTAGTTCGCGGCCCGACAGAAGACGTAGTTAAGCAAAGCGATAGCATTGCCGGCAACGCTATCGCTTATACCGGCCTACATTCTTTAACTGCCGACTTAAAACGTTGTTTTAATGCTGCCCGGCAGGCCCGCCAACGGTGCCACCTTTGCCGGTATCCTTTTCATCACTGGCTGCCTTGCCGGAACTGGAGCTGTCGGTGCTGTCATCATCGTCAACATCGACCCAGTCTTTGGGTGGCGGCACATCTCTGCGCTCCATGAGGGCATCGATTTGTTCTGCATCGATGGTCTCATACTTCATCAGCGCATCGGCCATGGCGTGCAGGATATCCAGGCGCTCTGTCAGTATCGTTTCCGCACGCTCGTAGTTACGGTCGATCAGGCTGCGAATCTCCTCGTCGATAATGCGCGCGGTGTCATCACCCATATTCTTGTGCTGGGTTACCGAACGGCCAAGAAAGACCTCGCCCTCATCCTCGGTATAGGTCAGCGGTCCGAGACGTTCCGACAGACCCCACTTGGTAACCATATTACGGGCTATGTCAGTAGCACGCTCGATATCGTTGGAAGCGCCGGTGGTAACACTGTCCTTGCCGAAAATCAGCTCCTCGGCAATACGCCCGCCGAACAGGCTGGAAATCTGGCTTTCCAGGTGGCGCTTGCTGTGACTGTAACGGTCTTCCTCGGGCAGGAACATGGTGACACCCAGGGCGCGACCGCGCGGAATAATACTGACCTTGTAGACCGGATCATGGTCAGGCACGACACGACCGACAATGGCATGGCCGGCCTCGTGATAGGCGGTCAGCTTCTTCTCGTCCTCGGACATCACCATGGTGCGACGCTCGGCGCCCATCATGATCTTGTCCTTGGCGCGCTCGAAATGCGACATGGTAACCGTCTTGCTGTTTTCACGGGCGGCAAACAGCGCCGCCTCATTGACCAGATTGGCCAGGTCGGCACCGGAGAAACCCGGAGTACCGCGGGCGATAATTGACGGTTTCACGTCATCAGCCACCGGCACCTTGCGCATATGCACCTTCAGAATCTGTTCGCGACCGCGGATATCCGGCAGCGGTACTACCACCTGGCGGTCGAAGCGACCGGGGCGTAGCAGCGCGGGGTCGAGCACGTCGGGGCGGTTGGTAGCGGCAATCACGATAACGCCTTCGTTGCCCTCAAAACCGTCCATTTCCACCAGCAGCTGATTCAGGGTCTGTTCGCGCTCGTCATGACCACCGCCAAGACCGGCACCACGGTGGCGTCCGACAGCATCGATCTCATCGATAAAGATAATACAGGGCGCATGCTTCTTCGCCGTTTCGAACATATCACGAACACGCGAAGCGCCGACACCGACGAACATTTCAACGAAGTCGGAACCGGAAATGGTGAAAAACGGCACCTTGGCCTCGCCGGCAATGGCGCGCGCCAGCAGGGTTTTACCGGTACCCGGCGAACCCACCATGAGCACACCGCTGGGAATACGGCCGCCGAGTTTCTGGAACTTGGTGGGGTCCTTGAGGAATTCGACCAGCTCGGCGACTTCTTCCTTGGCCTCCTCGGCGCCGGCAACATCCTTGAAGGTAACCTTGATTTCATCTTCGCCAAGCATGCGCGCCTTGCTCTTGCCGAAGGACATGGCGCCACGGCCACCGCCACCGCCCTGCATCTGGCGCATAAAGAAAATCCAGATACCGATCAGCAACAGGAACGGGAACCAGGAAATAAAGATGGTCATCAGCAGTGACTGGCCTTCCGGTGGTGCGGCACGGATTTCCACGCCATTATCGAGCAAATCACCGATCATGGCGGTATTGCTGGTTTCCGGACTGTAGGTCTTGAACAGGCTGCCGGTAGTGGTCTTGCCCTTGATATCACGGCCTTCAATGGTGACAGAAGCAATCTGACCGCTCTTGACCATTTCGATATAGGTCGAATACGGCAGGGGCTGCAGGGCACCGCTGGTTTTACTGAAATTGCTGAAAACAGACAGCAGAACAACGGCGATAACCGCCCAAAGGACTAGATTTTTTGCAAGATCGTTCACAGATCACTCCATATAAGTCCGGAATCAATGCCCGGACGGATAAATTCAGGTGTTAACTTACACCACTTTAGAGCCGGTTTCCATACAGCGGCGTTATTCGTTTTTCGTCATTCGTCGTTCATCAAGAGCGAAAAACATCATAATTCATGGGGCTTATCGCCGAATAAATCCCGCAAACACCCCGTCAGGGCATTCCGTCTGGTGACAACAGCAGTCCATAAGCAGCCAGACGACAAACGACCAATGACCCGCAACCAAAGACCGTTCTACCCCTTAAATCCTGTCGCCAGGGCATAGATTTCCCGGCTTCTTGGCCGTGAAGCCTTCGGTTTGCGCATAACAACACGGGAAAAATCGGCTTTCAGATCACGGTTATAGGCTTCAAAGCCTTCACCCTGAAACAGCTTGACCAGCAGACCGCCGCCGGGTTTAAGCACCTGGCGAGCCAGATCCAGCGCCAGTTCGGCAAGATAATAGGCCCGCGGCATATCCACGGACTCCATACCGCTTATATTGGGGGCCATATCCGAAATAACAAGGTCCGCCCTGCTTTCACCCATAACCGACATCAGCTGTTCAAAAACAGCATCTTCACGAAAATCCCCTTTTATGATGCTGACCCCGTCGATTGGTTCCATGGGCAGGATATCCAGAGCGATCATCCGCCCCTTGCCACCGATCTTTTTCACGCAGTACTCCGACCAGCCGCCAGGCGCGGCACCGAGGTCGATAATGGTCATACCGGGCTTGATCAGGCGGTCTTTCTGGTCGATTTCGATGAGTTTATAGATGGCGCGCGAGCGGTAGCCGTCCTGCTGCGAACGGCGCACGTATTCGTCGTCGAAGTGTTCCTTTAACCAGGATTTGCTGCTTTTGCTTTTGGCCATTTTTCTTTGAGTTGGCAGTTTGCAGTGGGCAGTCGGCAGAAAAGGCTTTTACTGAAAACTGTCTACTGCCAACTGGCTACTTTGCTGAAGGCAGTTCAATCACCGGTTTT
>DRLE01000185.1 GCA_011051475.1 Gammaproteobacteria bacterium | reverse complement strand
GGCGCATCCGGCAGCCTCTACGCCATCGCCGACAGCCAGACCATTAACATCTACTGGCTGTTACTGGTCCTGCTCGGCTTCAACCTGTTTTCGATGCTGTTGTGGCTGACAGGCATCAGCCTCAACATGGAAGGTTTGACATCGGGCATGCTGGCGCGATTAAGCCGATGGTTGCCCGAGCACATGGGAAGCAATGCCCCGGATGGCGATGTTAACGGAAATAGCGCCCAAAAACAGGCTGACAGGGCGTGGCTGGCCTGTCACTTCTCAGGCAGGGTTGGAAAATGGCAGCTAAGCAGGCTCACCCATCAACTCTGGCTGGTTTACCTGCTTAACGGTCTGGTCTTTTTAGTCCTGTTATTAATGGTTCGCCAGTATGACTTTGTCTGGGGCACAACGCTGCTGTCCGACGAGCTGTTTATAAAAATGACGGCCGCTTTAAGCATGCCGCTGGACAGCCTGGGGTTTGCTACACCTGATGCCGGGATAGTGCACGCCACACGAATCGGCACGCTGTCGCCGGATACCGCGCAGGTATTAACCGCGGAGTACCGCTCCCACTGGGCGCAGTTCCTGCTGGGCTCCCTGCTGTGTTTTGGCATCGCGCCAAGGCTATTGCTCTGGAGCTGGTCGCTGCTGATGCTGCGTCGCGCCAAAACGACTTTCCGGCTGGATTACTACCTGCCTTATTATATTCATCTGCGCCAGCAGCTGATGCCGCTGGCAAGCCATGGTGAGGTCATTGATGCCGACACATCACCGCCGCTTGTCCCTGGAAAACCGGTCACACCGCCCCTGCCGCATGCGCTGCCCGCTGATACGCAATGGGTAGCACTCGAGCTTGACGACAGGCTGGCCTGGCCGCCTGCCTGCGTTAACACGGCCAATGACCTCGGCCAGGTAACCGATCGTGAATCGCTGGCGCTTGCCCTGCAACGCCTGCAAAGCAAAAAAGACCGCATCGTTGCCGTCGCCGTCTCATCGGCCCGCTCGCCTGACCGTGGCGTGCAACGCAGCATCGCCAGCCTGATGGCGGGCAGTGCGCAACGCTGGCTGGTATTATTAAAGGCGCACGAAGACGACCCTGTATCGAAGACACGGCTGGCGGCCTGGTACCGGCTGGCCGAAGCCTGCGATGTTCCCGCCGATCACGTCGTTACCCTGGTTACGGAATAGGCTTATGGCATCGACCAAAAAGAAACCCGACAACCCGGTCATCAATGTCGCTGTCGTCGGACACACCAATACCGGCAAGACATCATTGATCCGCACCCTGCTGCGCGATGATCGCTTCGGCAAAATCGATGATGCCGCAGGCACCACGCGCAGTGTGGAAAAGTCGGTGGTTTACGCCGGTGATGAGGCTGTATTAAACCTGTTTGATACGCCCGGCTTCGAGGATTCAAGCGCCCTCTTGCTCGCGCTTGAAGCACTGTCAAAAACCGTTGAGGTGAAATCACCAGCACAGCTGCTGCGCGAATTCATCTCGCAGGCTCAAAGGTATCCTGATTTTGAACAGGAGATCAAGGTACTCAGGCAGTCGCTCAAAAGCGATGTGCTGCTGTACATTATCGATGTGCGCGAACCCCTGCTGGGCAAGTACAGTGATGAAGTTGAAATACTGAGCAAGGCCGGCAAACCTATCCTGCCGGTGTTTAATTTTATCGCCGGTAACAGTGAATCCCTGGCGCGCTGGCGCGAACAGATGACACGCTTCAACCTGCACGCGGCGCTGGAATTTGACACCGTCGCTTTTGATTTTGAAGCCGAAAAACGACTGTACCAGAAACTGCAGAGCCTGCTCGAAAAACACTACGACACGCTGCAGACGCTGATCGATTATCGCCAGGAAGTATGGCATAACCTGGTTCATGCAGGTGCGCAACGCATCTTTCAACTGCTTGCCGAGGTCGCCTGTTTCAGGCAGGAAGTCGAAAGCAGGGACGGTATCGCTGATGCTGATGTGGCATCGATACAGAACTTTGTGCGCAAGGCCGAGCAACGGGCGCTGCAAGACCTGCTGACAATATTCGCCTTCACCCAGGTGGATATTGAGCTGCAGCAAATAGCCGTTCGCGACGGGCAGTGGGAACTGGATATATTCTCTCCCCATGCATTGAAGGACTTTGGCCTGAACGCAGGCGCCAGAGCCCTGGCAGGTGCCGCCGCCGGTGCGGGCATTGATCTGATGGTAGGCGGTATCAGCCTGGGCGCGGCGACCGCTCTTGGCGCGGCACTGGGCGCCGGCTGGGCAACCCTGCGACGCTACCAGAAAGAACTGGCCGCACTCTGGCGCGGACACAAATGGCTGTGTGTCGATGACGACACGCTCAGTCTGCTCTACCTCAGGCAACGGCAGTTGCTGCATACTCTGACACGACGCGGGCACGCCGCGCAAAGCAGTATCCATCTCTCCGACAGGGTCGACCATGCCTTGCCGGAAGGCTGGCATAAGGTGATAAAAACCCTTCGCCAGCACCCCGAGTGGCAGGCCGGCACATCAACCAGCGCGGAGTACCGGCAAATACAGGCCGAGGTAATAAAGTGGCTGACAGATGACTAAGCCTCCTGAGGGCACGCTGAGCAGATGTCATTCTGAGCGTAGTCGAAGAATCTTGTGAACCATAACTTTTTGACAGCACAATAGAATAAAGTCCTTCGGCAAATGCTCCTGCATTGCCCTGATAAGTGACATCCATGTAACGATCGGCTGCCCCCTCAGGATAACAAACAATGATTTCAGCAGAGCCAGCCTGTTGCTGAATCACGGGATTACGGCCCGGCTCCCTAAGCCCGGGTAGCTCGCAGAAGTTTTCGTATTTCCTGCAGACCGCGCGTATTGATGACGTCGTCTTTTTCCAGCCAGCCGCGCCGCGCCTGTCGAACACCTTCCTCCAGCAGGTCGAAATCGTTCACCGAATGCGCATCACTGTTGATCACCAGTCGCACGCCTTCCTGTTTTGCGAACAGGCACCAGCTATCGTTCAGATCAAGGCGCTGCGGCTGGCTGTTGATTTCCAGGTAACAGCCGCGCTCTTTTGCTGCCCGGATAATGCGCGCCATGTCTACATCATAGGCCTCGCGCTCACCGATCAGCCGCCCGGAAGGATGCGCCAGCAGGGTAAAGTACTTCGAATCCATGGCGCGCAGGATTCGCTCGGTCTGTTTGCGGCGTGAGAGTCTGAACCTGCTGTGCACCGCGCCAATCACCATGTCGAGGCGCGCCAGCACCTGCTCCGGCATATCCAGATGACCGTCCTCCAGGATGTCCGCCTCGATGCCTTTCAATACGGTAATCCCGTGCAGGCTGTCGTTGAGTTCATCGATTTCGTCGATCTGCTGTTCCAGGCGTCGCACATCCAGTCCGTGGGCGACGGTGAGATGCCGGGAATGATCGGTGATGGCAATATATTTCAGACCACGCGCCTTTGCCGCGCGGGCCATTTCCCGAAGGGAGGCGCTGCCGTCGGTCGCCTTGCTGTGTACGTGCAGATCTCCCTGCAGGTCGCTTGTT
>DRLE01000184.1 GCA_011051475.1 Gammaproteobacteria bacterium | reverse complement strand
TCGGAGTTGGGGATACGGCCCTTTGTGTAGACCAGTTTGCCGTCATCGATAAAAGCATCGGCCACGTCGGCAGCCGCGGTCAGGACACCACCCGGGTTGTTGCGCAGATCCAGTACCAGGCCCTTGAGCTCGTCCCTGTTTTCCTTTTTCAGTTTGGTGATCTCACTAACCAGGTCGCGGGCAGTTTTGGACTGGAAGTTGCTGATGCGAACATAACCGTAACCGTCTTCAAGGATACGGCTTTTCACGCTTTTAACCGAAATAATGGCGCGGGTAATGGTAATGGTCAGAGGTTTGTCGGCGCCCTCACGGATAACGGTCAGCTTGATATCGGTACCGGGCTCGCCGCGCATGATCTTGACAGCATCATTCAGGGTCATGCCTTTCACCGATTTGTCATCAAGACGGATAATCAGGTCACCCGCCTTGATACCGGCGCGGTATGCGGGAGTGTCATCGATGGGTGAAATGACCTTGACGAAGCCGTCTTCCATACCGACCTGTATGCCCAGGCCGCCGAACTTGCCGGTGGTGCCGATCTTGAGTTCCTTGTATTCATCGGGAGAGAGATAGGCGGAGTGAGGATCCAGACCGGTAAGCATGCCGCGGATGGCATTCTCCAGCAGGGTCTTGTCATCCACTTCCTCGACATAATCGCTTTTAATGCGGGCGAAAATATCGGAAAAGTTGCGCAGCTCGTTAAGTGGCAGGCCGCTGGCGGAAGATTTGGCGCTCTTGTCGGCCAGGACACTGCTGGTTAGCGACACTGATATGCCGACAAAAATACCAAAGACCAGTACCAGTACGGTCTTGACTTGCTTGCTCATAAATTACTCCGGTAAAACCACTTTTCAGGGATCAGGTTATAGAATGAATGTTTTCTGGGCTGCGCTGCGAAAGGCAAAATAGCAGATTATTCGTTTTAAAGATGAATGATAGTGCTTAGAGCGCATTTTCGCCAGCTTGTTCACTGATATTTCCTACAAAGTCTGCTCGGGGTGGGGGTGTCTGGCTTTCGAGCTGCACCATTTTGCCGGATTAACCGGCTTGCCGCGTTCGCGGATTTCAAAATACACACCGCTTTGCGGCTGGCCGCCGCTGTCACCGGCAGTGGCGATGACTTCGCCGGCCACGACCCAGTCGCCGGTCTGCTTGAGCAGTGTTTCATTGTGGCCGTAAAGACTCATATAGCCATCGCCGTGATCAACAATGGTGATAAAACCGAAACCCTGCAGCCAGTCGGAGAAGGCAACCTGGCCGTGGCTGATAACGCGAACCGGCGTGCCAAAGTCTGCCTGAATCAGCACCCCGTTCCATTTCAGTTCGCCGACATTCTTTGCTTGCCCGAAACGGTGGAGAAAACGACCCCTGACGGGCCACGGCAGTTTGCCCTTGAGCGAGGCAAAGGGCAGTTTTTCCGAGGGACTGCTGGGTATGTCGGCAAGCAGCTCGCCCAGTGATTTCAGCAGGTCTTCAATGCGGTTACGGCTGCTCTCAAGACTGCTCAGCGTGTTTTCCTGGTTTTTGATCTTCTCGCCGAGCTCGGCCAGCAGTTTCTGGCGCTGCAGACGCTGTTGCTGGCGTTTATGCCGCTCGGCTTTCTGCTCGTGTAACAGCTTGCGTCGGGTTGTCAGTGTCTGTTCGAGTTTTGTCTCGGCCTGGTGCTTTTGTTCAAGCAGCTGCATGAACTGCTCGATCTGTTGCTGGCGGGCACGGTTAAGATACTGGAAATAGACCTGGGTTCTGCCAACCTGCGCCGGGTCCTGCTGGTTCAGCAGCAGTTTCAGGTTCTGCTGGTGCCCCATACTGTAGGCAGTGCGGATCTGCTCCGCAAAAACCGTGCGCTGGCGTTCAATAGCCTGATTCAGCTGGTTCAGCTCTTTTTTCAGGCTTTTTTTCTGTTTTTCGATAACAGCAATGTCTTTTTCAAGTTTCTGCAGCTTGCGCGCATTTTTGCTGATTTCCGCTTCCAGCTGCTTCAGCTCCGTCATGACGTGATTACGCTGTTTTTTGCTGCCCTTGAGGTGCTGCTGGATACGCGCAATACTCTTTTGCAGTTTCTCCAGCTTGCCCTGATAGTGCGACATATCATCATTTTTTGCAGCCAAAGGGGTGCTAAGGCAGAAAAAAAGCAGAAAAAAACAAAAAACGGAAAAAAGCGGGCGTAATACTGAGTCTACTGGTAACATGGGAATGCTTAATATACGGTAATATGCCGCCGTCGCTCAGGTCTGAGTGAAATATTTACCCGTAATTCGGGATCTGGCTATTTCAATTCAAAAAAAAGTGTATTAATGTATGCTTTATTAATTATATTATTAAGCAACAGTTTAGTTTTGAGGCAGTATCATGGTTTTAACCCCCAACGAACCGGACCTGATGACCCGCGAGGAAGATATCAGCCGCGCATCACGTTCCCTGAAGGCGATGTCACACCCCCTGCGTTTGAAAATACTTTGTACTTTAGGGGATAAAGAAGTGAGTGTACAGGATATCGTCGATGCCGTGGGTACATCACAAAGCAATATTTCCCAGCACCTGGCAATCCTGCGCGACAAGGGCATTCTGGCATCACGCAAGGATGCCAACAAGGTTTATTACCGTGTTGGTGACACCCGTACCCTGCGCCTGATCGGCATGATGCAGGAAGTCTTCTGTTCCGCCGGGCGCTAAGCGGCCAATATCACCGATTTCTGATGCACGGCCTGCCCCTGTGATTCTGACGGGCACGGCCTGTGCGTATATAACACCAATACCTGCCTTACAGTACGATTGACTATGCAACAGCTTACCGAGTTTGTCCTTAACAACCTGATGTTATTTATCGCCCTGCTGGTGGTTCTGGTTCTGCTGGTAAAGGCCGAGCTGGACAATATGGCCAACCGCGGATTGTTGCTGTCGCCATCGATGGCGACCCGACTGATGAATAACCATGATGACGCACTGGTCATTGATTTGCGTGCCGAAGCGGAGTATAAGAAAGGCCACATAAAGGGCGCCATTAATATACCCCTGAAGACGCTGGCGAAGAAACTGCCGGATCTGTCAGCCGACAGACACAGGCCGGTTCTGGTGTACTGTAATTCGGGTAATACGGCGACCTCGGCCATTCGCATGCTGAAAAAGGCCGGTTTTGAAAAGGTCAATAACCTGGAAGGCGGCATTCTGGCGTGGAAAGAGGCCAATATGCCTCTGACAAAAAAATAATACTACTGAAAAATAACGTAATACAGGAAATATCATGAGTGAAGAAAACCAGCAATTTAGCATTCAGAAGATCTACTTAAAGGACGTTTCCTTTGAATCCCCCAATGCCCCGCAGGCCTTTACCGCTAC